>JAURXC010000321.1 GCA_030654645.1 Deltaproteobacteria bacterium
TCGACATCACTCTCCTGCGCGACGATGACCAGGCCAGTTACGACCTGATCACCGCCGGCAACACCACCGGCGTATTCCAGCTGGAATCCAGCGGCATGAAGGAGATGCTGGTCAAGCTGAAACCGTCCTGCTTCGAGGACGTGATCGCTGCCTGCGCCCTCTATCGTCCAGGACCGCTGGGATGCGGCATGGTGGATGATTTCATCGAGCGCAAGCACGGCCGCCAAAAGGTGGTTTATGACCTGCCTCAGCTGGAAATAATCCTGAAGGACACCTACGGCGTCATCGTCTACCAGGAGCAGGTCATGCAGATTTCCCGCTCGCTGGCCGGCTATTCGCTGGGACAGGCCGACCTTTTGCGGCGCGCCATGGGTAAAAAGGACGCCAAGGAGATGGAGCGCCAGAAGGACACGTTCCTGGCCGGCGCCAAAGGGTTGGGAATCGACACGAAAAAGGCCGAAGCGATCTTCGACCAGATGGCCAAGTTCGCCGAGTACGGCTTCAACAAGTCACACTCGGCCGCCTATGCCCTGATCGCCTATCAGACCGCCTATCTCAAGGCCCATTACCCGGTCGAGTTCATGGCGGCACTCCTGACCTGCGACATGGACAGCACCGACAAGGTGATCAAGAACATCAGCGACTGCCGTGAACAGGGGCTGGAGGTGCTGCCTCCCGATATCAACAGCTCCGGGCTGTCGTTCACCGTGGTCGGGCAATCGATGCGTTTCGGGCTGGGGGCGGTCAAGAACGTCGGCGCCGGCGCGATCGAGGCAATATTGGAGTCAAGGAAAGAGGGCGCCTTCAAGGGGCTGTACGACTTCTGCGAGCGGGTTGACCTGCGCCGGGTCAACAAGCGGGTGATCGAGTCGCTGATCAAGTGCGGCGCGTTTGATTCGACCGGCGCTTTCCGTGCCGCGCTGATCGAGGGGCTGGAAGCAGCCACTAATTACGGTCAGAAGATCCAGGAGGAAAAGGCCAGCGCCCAGGTGTCGCTGTTCGGCACCGAGGAGGTGGTGCGGGGCAATGGCAATGGCGGCCTGAAGCTGCCCAATGTCCCCGAGTGGCACGACAAGGAGAAACTGGCCTTCGAGAAGGAGGCGCTGGGCTTCCTGATCACCGGGCATCCGCTGGACCGTTATATCGACGACATCCGGCGGCTGGCCAACACCGAGATCGCCAACATGGTGGAAATGGCCGACGGCAGCGAGGTGCGCATCTGCGGCATTGTCTCCGCCTTCAAGGAGATCATCACCAAGAAGGGGGACCGGATGGGGTTCGTCACGATCGAAGACCTGACCGGTTCGGTGGAGATCACCGTTTTCTCCGATATCTATGCCACCAGCTCCACCCTGCTGAAATCCGACGATCCGCTGCTGGTGGTCGGTAAACTGGAAAAAGGCGAAAAGGGGTGCAAGGTTCTGGTCCAGGCAAACAAGGAAGGCGGTAACAAGTGGCAGCAGCAACAACGCGGTCCGGCCGGCGATATCCGGCTGCTTTCCGAGGCCAGGGCCCAGACCACCAAGAAGGTGCTATTCACCGTGCGGATGGACAGCACTCCGGTTGAGCAGATCGATGCGCTGAAAACCATCATCGAGCGTCACCGCGGCGGAGTTCCGGCTTTTGTCCAGTTCGTGCTGCCGCAGCGCAGCTGTTCGACCATGCCGCTGCCGTCCGAAATGAACGTTTCGGCCAGTGATGAATTAAGACTGGAAGTGGAGCGCCTGTTCGGCTATAATGCCGCCACTTTTGAGTAAATACATGAGGTGTCATAATGGCTACTCCGTTTTATCTGGAATTTGAAAAACCGATTGTGGAGCTGGAAAAGAAGATCGAGGAACTGAATTCCCTGGCCAGCAACGGCCTGGATATCGCCGCTGACGTGAGTGCGCTGGAGGGTCGGGTCGAAGAGATGCGCGCCGATATCTTCTCCAATCTTTCCCGTTGGCAGACCGCCCAGGTGGCGCGTCACATCAACCGTCCCTTTACCCTGGACTACATCAAATACATGTTCACCGAGTTTGTGGAGCTGCATGGCGACCGCAATTTCGGCGACGATCATGCGATCGTGGGCGGACTGGCCCGTTTCAATGATCAGCCGGTGATGGTGATCGGCCATCAGAAGGGGCGCGACACCAAGGAGAAGGTCTACCGCAACTTCGGCATGCCCAATCCGGAAGGTTACCGCAAGGCGTTGCGCCTGATGCAGATGGCCGAGCAGTTCAAGCTGCCGGTGATCACCTTTGTCGATACGCCCGGCGCCTATCCCGGCATCGGCGCCGAGGAGCGCGGCCAGGCCGAGGCGATCGCCCGCAACCTGCGCGAGATGGCCAGCCTGAAGACCCCGATCATCGTCTGCATCACCGGCGAGGGCGGTTCGGGCGGAGCGCTGGCGATCGCGGTCGGTGACCGGATCCTGATGCTGGAGCATTCGGTCTACGCCGTAATTTCTCCCGAAGGGTGCGCCGCGATACTCTGGTCCGACGGCACCAAAGGCGCCCAGGCGGCCGAGGCGCTTAAGCCGACCGCCCAGGACATCATCAAGCTGGGTGTCATTGATGAGATCTTCGAGGAGCCGAGCGGCGGTGCCCACCGCGACCACAAGGCCACCGCAGCGGCCATGAAAGAGGCGATCGCTCGCAATCTGGCCGAGTTGAACAGGCTTTCCGGCGATGAGCTGGTGGAGGGACGTTACAGGAAGTTCCGCGCAATGACGCGCTGCGCGGAGTAGTTGAACCGATTCCGGGCGATTCGTATCATTCTTGAAAAGACGAGGGCGAAGCAGAATTTTATGCTTCGCCCTTTTTTTGACCATGTATTTGCCGGCGGTTTATTCGGGGGTGACTCCGAGATACTTCAGGAATGTACTGCCCAT
>JAURXC010000323.1 GCA_030654645.1 Deltaproteobacteria bacterium
ACCGGCTCGGTGGATTTTGTGTTTCCTCCCGATAAAATCAGCCAAAAACTGGTGGAACTGCTTTCAGGCCCGGCAAATATTTTGTCCGAGGGCTGATATTCAAAGTCCACCCTCTTTAAGTCTGTGATTAGTCTGTTATCATTCAGTGGCAGCAAGTTTTCTCAGAATGTCCGTAAGGCCCGGTTTCCAGTCTGTTGTGCCATAACCTGATTTGTTTTTCCAAGGAGGCTGCCATGAGTTTCAGAACCAAGTTGTTATTGTTTGTTTTTGTCGGTGTGTTTGCGGCTCTTACCGCTCTTTCCGGCATAGCTGTCTACCGGATGCAGCTTCTTTCGGACGTTTCACTGGCAAATCAGAAAAAGGCGTTGCTGGATGACTATGATGCCCTGGTCAAGAGCCAGGTGCATACCGTGGTCAGTCTGATTGCCACTGTCGAAGAGCGCTCCCGCAAGGGTGAAATCTCCGCCGATGAAGCCAGGAAGCAGGCCGCCGATTTGGTCCGTCAGCTGCGATATCAGAAGGATAACTATTTCTGGATCGATACGGTTGACGGCGTGAATGTTGTCATGCTGGGAAAACCGTCCGAAGGGAAAAGCAGGCTGGATATCAAGGATCAAAAGGGTAAATTCCTGATCAGGGAGATCATCGAGAACGGCCGCAGGGAAGGCGGTGGTTACACCGATTACTGGTTTCCCAAGGCGGGCAGCGACACGCCGATGCCGAAACGGAGTTACTCGCTGGAGTTCAAACCCTGGGGTTGGGTGGTGGGTACCGGCAACTATGTCGATGATATCGACAAGATCATGGATGGACACAAAAGCACCGCCCGGAGTTCGTTTGTCGCCAATATCGCATTTTTTGCGGTATCGGCCATCGTGATCATCCTGGGTTGCCTTGGCTTTGCTTTCTGGTTTGCCAATGACATCACCCGCAAAATTGGCGGAGATCCGCTCTACGCGGTCGAAGTGGTTGAAAAGGTTGCCGGTGGTGATCTGGGTGTCGGTATTGTCATCCAGGGGAATTACCCCGGCAGCCTGCTGCAGTCGATCAGGAACCTGGTGGCAAGCCAGCGACGCATGATGGAAAAGATCAAGGAGTCCGCCGAGAGTCTGGCTTCGGCTTCCATGGAGCTCAGGGCCACGTCCGATACCATGTCGCATACGACAGAGGATATCGTCTCGCAGGCAAGCACCGTGGCAACGGCGGGCGAAGAAATGTCGGCCACATCGGGAGATATTGCTTCGAATTGCATCTCCGCTGCGGAAAATGCCGGACGTGCTTCCGAGATGGCCAAAGATGGCGCCGCGGTCGTGATGGGAACGGTCAGGGGGATGGAGCGAATCGCCGGTCGTGTCAGGGAAACTGCTGCATCGGTTGACGCGCTGGGTAGCAGTTCGGTACAGATCGGGAATATCATCGGGACGATCGAGGATATAGCCGACCAGACCAATCTGCTGGCGCTGAACGCCGCCATCGAAGCCGCCCGGGCCGGCGAACAGGGGCGCGGATTCGCCGTTGTTGCCGATGAAGTCCGGGCGTTGGCCGAACGCACCACCAGGGCCACCAAGGAAATCGCCGCGATGATCAAGGGCATCCAGAGTGAAACACGAACGGCGGTGGCTTCAATGGAGGAGGGTGTCCAGGAGGTGGCCAAGGGGAGTTCCGAAGCGGTGAAGTCGGGTGAGGCGCTGGGAAACATACTGAGCCAGATCAACGAAGTTACGGCCCAGATCAACCAGATAGCCACTGCGGCAGAGGAACAGACCGCAACCACCCGCGAAATCAGCAACAATGTTCACATGATCAATGAGGCGGTGTCCGGCAGTGCGCGGGGTGTTCAGGAACTGTCCCTGGCGGCGGGCAGCCTGTCAACACTGGCCGAGGAACTCAAGGAAATGGTCGCCTATTACAGACTCTAACCCTCGCTATCAACAAACTGATCCGGAGAAACAATTATGCCGCTCCGTTACGCCGCCGAACAGATTGAACAGCATAAAAAGGCCCTGGTAGATATTCTGGATACGCTTCCCTCAATCATCGTCAGGGTTGACCGGGATGGGTGCGTCGATCTCGTCAACAGGCGCTTTGAGCTGTTCAGCGGCGTTTCAGCCGGCAACGCGCTGGGGATGCGGATCGTGTCGCTGATACCGCAGTTCGCCGATCAACTTGAAAAGGTTGACCAGGTTATCGACAGCCAGGCGCCGATGGAATTTGACAAGCTTCTTTGTCGCAAAGGCAGCCAGCTGTCGTATTACTCGCTGGAAATCTATCCGCTCAAATCCGAAGGCGCGGCAATGGCGGTCATCCGTATCGACGACATTACCGAGCATGTCCGTATTGAAGAGATCATGGCCCATACCGAGAAGATGATCATGGTTGGCGGCCTGGCCGCGGGCATGGCCCATGAAATCAACAATCCGCTGGGCGCCATCATGCAGAACGCGCAGAACATCGAACGGCGCGTATCGTCCGGCATTCCGGCCAACCTGAAAGCGGCCAGCGAGGTCGGCGTCAGCCTGGATCTGGTGCGGACTTACCTGGAAAAGCGCGGCATATTCGAGTTTATCAGCCATATCCGCACCGCCGGCGCGCGTGCATCCAATATCATCAACAATATGCTTCACTTCAGCCGGAGGAGCGAGCCGCAGATCGAATCGGTCGATCTGTCCGAAATGCTTGACCGGACTCTGGAGCTGGTCGCCAGCGACTATGATATGAAGAAGATTTACGATTTCCGCAATATCGACCTGGTCAGGGAGTATGCCCACGACATGCCGCTGATCAGCATGGTGGTTCAGGAGATGGAGCAGGTTTTCATGAATATCCTAAAGAATGCCGCCCAGGCACTGTCGGGATCGGGGAAAGATGAACCGCCCCGTATTACGTTGAGGACGTGCCTAGCTCATGGCATGGCCGTGATCGAGATCGATGATAACGGCCCGGGTATCGATGACGCTATCCGTCTGCGTATTTTCGAGCCGTTCTTTTCGACCAAGGAGGTTGGTGTGGGCACCGGCCTGGGATTGTCGGTGGCCTATGCCATAGTAACCAAAGGACATCACGGCACATTAAAGGTCCGCTCTAAACCCGGCCAGGGCACCTGTTTTACGATCGAACTTCCGGCTTTGGAGGCGTGTTGATGAACTATTCCGAGATATCCATACTGCTGGTTGACGACGACGAAATGATCCGTAACTGTATCTGCGCCTTTCTGGAAGACGAGGGCTTCATGGTCCACCAGGCTTCCAGTGGAGAAGAGGCGCTGGATTCGATTGTCGCGATAAATCCCACTGTTTGCATTTCCGATATGCGTCTGGCCGGGATGGACGGCGAGACCTTCATCCGCCGGGCCTACCTGCTCTGTCCCTCGACCGCTTACCTGCTGCACACCGGCATGGATTATCCTCTTTCAGACGAGTTGCGCGCCATCGGAATGACTTCGGCCGATGTCCTGCAAAAGCCGATTCATGAGCTTTCCACACTTACCAGAAGAATAGCAATAATCGCCTCGGCTGGAGGCAGAATCGGATGAGCGCTCTTGAGAACATCCCGGTTCTGCTGACCATTGATGATGAAGAGGCGATACGCGGCAGCGTGGCGGCCTATTTCGAGGATAGCGGTTTTACCGTGATCCAGGCCTGTGACGGCCGCGACGGGATCGACAAAATCACCAGCATGCGTCCGGATATCGTGATCACCGATCTGCGCATGCCGGTAGTGGATGGCCTGGAGGTTGTCGATGCGGTGTGCCGGATGGATGACAACCTGCCGGTAATAGTCCTTTCCGGCACCGGCGTTCTGGATGATGTGATCCAGGCTTTGCGACGTGGCGCCTGGGACTATCTGGCCAAGCCGGTCAAGGATCTGGTAGCCCTGGAGCTGGTTGTCAACCGCTGTCTGGAACGCGCCAGGCTGATCAGGGAAAACCGAGACTACCATGAAAATCTGGAACAGCTCGTCGTACAGCGCACCGCCGAACTGCGCAAGCTGACAACCGCGGTGGAGCAGAGCGCCAATAGTGTGATCATCACCAATGCGGACGGCATCATAGAGTATGTGAACCCCAAGTTTACCGCCGTATCCGGGTACACCACGGAGGAAGCGGTCGGGAAGACCCCGCGCCTGCTGAAATCCGGCCGGCAGAACGACGCCTATTATGCCGAAATGTGGGAAACCATCAGGTCCGGGCAGGAGTGGCAGGGAGAATTTTGCAACAGGGCCAAGGACGGACGGCAGTTCTGGGAGCTTTGCAGTATCGCGCCGATCAAGGACGAGTCCGGCGTGATAACCCATTTTGTGGGGATCAAGGAAGATATCAGCGAACATAAACGCCATGAGGAACAACTCTACTACCAGGCCAATTTCGACGGGTTGACCGGGTTGCCCAATCGTCATTACTTCCAGAAATATCTTACATTGCAGCTTGAATTGATAAATCGCGAAAATCAGCAGCTGGCGTTGCTGGTGCTGGATATCGACAACTTGAAGTTCGTCAACGATACCTTCGGGCATGAATTCGGCGACCTTCTGCTCAAGGAGATAGCGCGCCGGCTGGAAATGTCCGGTGGCCTGGGCAGCTTCATATCCCGCTTCGTAGGTGATGAATTTATCATCGTTCTTCCGCCGACAACGGAAGTCGGTCAGGCCGTCCTGTTTGCGGAGAAGATACACAGTGCCATGAATGAGGCTTTTGTGATCAGAGGCTCTGAAATCATGTCAACCGCCAGTATCGGAGTGGCGGTATATCCGGAGGACGGAACATCTGTCGAAAGTCTGCTGAAAAACGCCGAAGCGGCCATGTATCAGGCCAAGAAGGATTGCAAAAATGCGGTATGTTTCTACACCAGTGAACTTAATTTTCAACTGGAACAGCGCTTTGCTATGGAATCAAAGCTTTACAAGGCGCTGGAGCGTGATGAATTCAGCCTGCTGTACCAGCCGCAGATCGGTCTGCCCGACTGTGGCATCATCGGTATGGAGGCGCTGTTGCGCTGGACACCGAAAGGTGAGGAGGTGGTCTCTCCCATCCAGTTCATTCCGCTTTTGGAGGAGACCGGTCTGATCGTTGCCGTGGGGGAGTGGGTTCTGTGGAAGGCCTGCACACAGGCGGCAACATGGCGGAAGCAAGGATTGCCGCCGATGCGGATGTCGGTCAATATTTCGGCGTTGCAGTTCATGCGTAGCGATCTGGACGAAACAGTCAAACGCGTACTGGATGTCACCGGCTATGATCCCGGTTATCTCTGCCTGGAACTGACCGAGAGCATGATTATGATCGACAGCATGCGCACCATGGAAAAGCTTACCGCGCTGACCGAAATCGGTATAACGCTCTCACTGGATGATTTCGGCACCGGTTATTCGTCGCTGGAATACCTGGGGCGTCTGCCGATCCAGGAGTTGAAGATCGATCAGTCTTTCGTACGGCGGATGCTGACCACAAAAAACGATGCGGCCGTGGTCAACACGATCATCGCGATGGGGCGGGGGTTGAAAATGGAACTGGTGGCGGAAGGGGTTGAAACCGAAGAACAACTTGCATATCTGGCGGAAAAAGGCTGCACGATTATTCAGGGCTATTATTTCAGCAGGCCGCTGGCCGCCGATGATTTTGAACGGTATTGCATGGAGCAAAAATGTTGAGTTGTTGCCGGATCGGCATATTTTATCTGTGTAATTTTATGCGAATGTGATAGTTATCGAATAACAATTAACTATTACAAATGTTATTCGGGATTAGTATATGCCTGCAGACCACCATAATCGGATCAGGCGCCGCTTTTTCGTTGCTGTTGCATTTGTTCTGCTCGTTGTGGCTGTTCTGTCCTGCCATAACAGCCCGAATGAATGCAAACTGGCCATATCCAATTCCATTGCCGGACTCCTGGCACTACTCACGGTTGCCCTGTCGTTTCTGTTCCTTCGCCAGCTTCGAAACATCAGAAATTCCAACCTCCAGATGGACTCACAACAACTGGAACTGCAGCTTAAAGCTGAAATGATCGATTCGGTCACCGACGTTATACTCCTGGTGGATGAAAAAGGTTGTCTGGTCCAGTTCAACAATGCCCTGTGCAATATTACCGGTCACAGTCGGCAGCAGTTGGAGTCCTTCAAAATTCAGGATTTCATGCCGGTTGAAAACGGAACCCTGGTGGAAGAACGCATTCAACACGTCCTTGAGAAAGGCGACGTGCTCTTTGAATCGGTCTATCTGCACTCGTCGGGAAGACGGATTCCGGTCGAGTGGCGCACCAGATCGGTCGAAATCGGACAGCGCCGGCTTGTTCTCAGTGTCTTGCGCGATATAAGCGACCGCAAGGATTTTGAACAAAAACTTAAGGTCGTGGCTTCCGAGTGGCGTGATACCTTTGATGCGATCGAGGATGCGGTCTGGCTTCTGGATATGGATCGAAAGGTGCTGCGTGCCAACAAGGCCACTCTGAGCATATTTGGGAAAGTCCCACAGGATGTTATCGGACTTGATTGCTGTGAAGTCGGCCATAATAAATTGTCAACTTTCGGGTCATGCCCGTTTGATCGGATGGTACAGACCGGGAAACGGGCTTCGATGCAGGTTGTTGTCGGATCAAATTGGTTTGAAGTCTCGGTCGATCCGGTTTTTGACGAGAATGGCGAGATCGTCAAGGCGGTACATGTAGTCAAGGATATTAATGAATTGAAGAAGGCTGAGTTGAGGGAGCAGGTCCGCTCCGAAATCATGGAGAGAATCGCCCGGGGTGAGCCGTTACCCGAACTACTTTCTTTTATCGCCAACTCCATCGAAAAGGAACGCCCGGGAGCGCTCTGTTCAATCCTGCTGGCCGTGGACGACGGGCGGCGTCTGGTGACCGGTGCGGCTCCCAGTCTGCCGGAAGAGTACAACGTTGCGACCGGTCGCATCAGGATCGCGGAGGGGGTCGGGTCGTGCGGCACGGCCGCTTTTCGCCGTGAACGGATCGTCGTGGAAGATATAGCCGGGCACCCGTTCTGGAAAGGATTCACTCCGGCTCAAGACGCCGGTCTGCGTTCCTGCTGGTCGGAGCCGATTATCTCCTCCGCCGGTTTGCTTTTGGGGACTTTTGCAATTTACCACAAGGAACCGGCTACCCCGAGCGAAGAAGAGGTCAAGGTGATCGAACTGGCCGCTTCGTATGCAGGCATTGCAATAGAGCGGAGCAGGAACGAGTCTGAGCGTAACGAACTGGAACAGCAACTGAGCCAGTCCCAGAAGATGGAGGCGATCGGGCATCTGGCGGGCGGGGTTGCCCATGATTTCAATAATCTGCTGACTCCGATCATCATCTATGCCGATATGTTGAAGCGTGTTTTGCCTGACGACGAAAATCTGCGCATCAAGATCGATGGCATAATCAAGGCCTCCGGAAAAGCACGGGAGCTGACCCATCAATTACTGAGCTTCAGCCGCAAGCAGGTAATGCAGATGCAGAACGTAAATTTGAATGAAATCATCACTTCCTTCAGCTCGATCATGCACCGGACGCTGCGGGAAAGCGTCGAAATCAATCTGCAGCTATCTTCGCAGGCCGCGATCGTGCTGGCCGACCGCTCCAAAATCGAACAGGTGATACTCAACCTGGCCATCAACGCCCAGGATGCAATCGCCGAGACCGGCCGGATCACGATCGAAACCGGTCAGGTGATGATTGACGATGAATATGCGCGCCTGCATCCCGGTGTCAGCACCGGCAATTTTATACTGTTGTCATTCAGCGACAATGGCAGCGGCATGAGCGATGAAACCTTGAAACATATTTTTGAACCGTTTTATACAACCAAGCAGGTCGGTCACGGCACCGGGCTAGGATTGGCCAACGTCTACGGCATTGTAAAGCAGCACAACGGATTTATCTCGGTTCAGAGCAGGGTCGGCAGAGGAACCACCTTCAAGATCTATCTGCCGTTGAGCAGCAATGAGCCGGACCACGGCTATCCACACAAGGAGGTTGCCGCGACGAATCATTGCGGCAGCGAAGTCATTTTGCTGGTCGAGGATAACGAGATGGTGCGGGTGATGACGACCGATCTGCTGCAGGGGCTAGGCTACCGGGTGTATGTCGAAGGGCATCCCGAACAGGCCTTGGAGCTGGCCCGGCGAATTCCGGAGAAAATCGACCTGCTGATAAGTGACGTGGTGATGCCCGGCATGAACGGCCAACAGCTTTTTGAACGCCTCAACGTGGAACGCCCGGATATCGAAAAGGTGCTGTATATGTCAGGCTATGCCAATAGTGTCTTCGTGGAAAACGGCATATTGGAAGAGGGTCCCCTTTTCCTTCAGAAACCGTTCACGGTTGATATGCTGATGGAAAAAGTCAATGCCCTGCTTCACCCGTCGGAGTGATGACGGAAAAATCCCGGAGTTCTGTTTGAAATATTACCGCAGCTGCTACGAAGTCCCATCAGGAGGAGCATCATGCCAACGTCACAAATTCGTCGTGTGCTGGATGCCACCGGCCTCAAATGCCCTCAGCCGGTACTGAAACTTTCGGTAATATCACCGGATATGAAACCGGGAGAGCTTCTGGAGATAATCGGCGACTGTCCTACTTTTGAAAAGGACATCACGGCCTGGTGCCTTCGTCTGAAAAAGACTCTGTTGTCCATGCGTGATGATGGCGGCTACCGCAAGCACGCCTTGATCCGCTTTTAGCGGATATCTGTTTTAAGAGGGAAATACGCATGGTTGAAAACGGAATGTCACCTTCAAAATGCATTATTTCCGATCAGTATTCGGCGTATTCAACACCTGAACTGCTCCGGCCGTTGCAGGCGCGATGCGCCGGAAGACCACCAACCGAGCTGCTCAAGCTGTATTCGCTGTGTCTCGATTGCGATCTGCTGCACCGGCATGGCGACCGGGCGCTCTTTGCTCAAATAGCTTCCAGGCTTGCGGATTGTCACGCGGAAACCGTTAACAGAAGATCCTCGGTAAAGGCCGATTGCGAGGCTGTTCAGCAGATGCTGGAGCTTATTTCCATAGGGGATCCGGATGCGCGGCTCGTCCTGCCGGGTGATTCGGAGGAGTTCCGTCCGCTTGTGCCTTTATTGAACCAGGTGGCGGATTTCATGAAGGATCTGATTGAGGAAAGTCATGAAACGGCCATCGGATTGTGTGAGCATTATGAAACATTGCTTCTTCTGGCAGGTGGAGATCTTGGTGTCCGGGCCAGCATAAATTCTCCGGTGGAGCTGATTGCCAAGCTGGGCGAGTTGATCAACAGTCAGTCAAATACATTTCTGGATGTCATCAAGCGCCAACTAACCCAGGAACATGAGCTGCAGTCGCTGAATCAACAGCTTCAGTCCATCATAGATTTTCTGCCGGATGCAACCTTTGTAATCGATGCTGAACAGCGCGTGATCGCTTGGAACAAGGCTCTTGAGGAGATGACCGGATATGCAAAGGAAACCGTTCTGAACAAGGGTGATTATGCCTATTCGATTCCGTTCTACGGTTCGCGACGCCCGGCCCTGATCAATTTTATCGACAATGAAGAGGGACTGTCGAAATTAAATTACAAGTATTTCAAAAGGCAGGGGAATTCAATCATTGCGGAGTCGTTCATACCAGCGGGCAGCAAGTTTGAAGACCGGCATCTCTGGATCGCCGCATCACCGTTGTATGATCTTGATGGCAAAAAGATCGGCGCCATCGAGTCGATTCGGGATATCAGCGATTACAAAAGAATCGAACATGAAAAAGAGCTCCTCAGGGAACAGCTTTGTCATGCGCAGAAGCTGGATTCGATCGGCCAGTTGGCCGGCGGTATCGCCCATGAATTCAATAATATCCTGGCTGCCATACTCGGTTACGCCAGTCTGATCGAAACGCGCCTGGATGGCGGCTCGCCTCATCTGCCCGCGGTGCGGCGCATCATCAGTTCAGCGGAAAAGGCCGCTTCGCTGACGAGCGGCATGCTGGCATTCAGCCGCAAACAGAACATGTCCGTAAAGACCGTGGATCTCAACCTTCTGATTGCGGATATGATGGAGATGCTCTGCCGTCTGGCAGGCGAGGACATCAGTGTCGAATTCAATCCGTCTTCGCAGGATCTGTTGCTGCAGGCGGATCATGGCCAACTGCAGCAGGTTGTGCTGAACCTTTACAACAATGCCCGTGATGCCATGCCGAATGGCGGTCTTCTGACCATTTCCACCGGCGCCGAAACATTTGCCGGGCAAGATCCCGAGGCCCCGCCCGGGATTCCCGATGGCAGCTATGTGAAGCTGACAGTCAGTGATACCGGCAGTGGCATCGAACCGGAACTGGTTGAGAGGATCTTCGATCCGTTCTTTACCACCAAGGAGGTGGGCAAGGGAACCGGACTCGGCCTTTCGATCGTATTCGGCATAGTGCAACAGCACAAAGGGCACGTAAAGGTAATCAGCAAGCCCGGAGAGGGCACTGTCTTTTCGATCTGGTTTCCGAAAGTCGCAAGCAGCAGGGGCAAAGTAGCTGAACCGGCGATCTGTCCCTGGCGGCAGAATCGTGGCAGCGAAACCATACTGGTAGGTGAGGACAGCGATGATGTTCGCGAGATGATTGTCGAACTGCTGCGGGATGTGGGGTATCACATCTTTGAGGCCAGAGACGGAGGCGAAGCGGTTACGATAGTTAAGCAATCCGGAGGCATGATTGATTTGCTGCTTTTGGATGTGATCATGCCCAGGATGAACGGTCAGGAAGTGCTGGCCGCCATCCATCAGATATATCCCCAAATCCCCTGTATCTTTCTCAGCGGCTACAGCGATGACCTCCTGCAGCAGATGGGGGAACTGCCGGGCGAGTTTGTGCATCTTTCCAAACCCATTCTTCCCGGCAAGTTGGTCGCGGCGGTCAGGTCGGCGCTGGATGGGCGCTGATGCCGATCCTACTACACCCCATTTTCACATGCCGTTGGAAATCAATCTGTTCCTGCCCGAAGAAAGCCCTTCGAAGCGGAATCGCCCCAGGTATGTTCCCGATCTGTACAATCCTGCCTCTCCCGCTGGAAGATACTGCGCGCCGGTGTTTCCGAGCCTTCCTGAAAAGCGGTTATAGATGCCGCCGTCGAAGTGCTCCTCGGTGATCGGCAGCTGGAACTCGGCCATTTTTGTGTTGCCGGATTGAACCGGGAAAGAAACTGCCGTGGCGGCTTCCATGAGGGATGCCGCTGAAACCAGTTGACGATAGCCGCCATGGTTCGCGGTCATCTTTGCCGACAACTGAAGCCGTGCAACGCCCGAACCGTTCAGGTGCAGGTCGTACCATGGCTGCCAGCCGATTTCCGAGGTGGCGTAACGCACGGTCAGCCTGCCGCGCGGCGGGGAGACGCTAATGCGCGCGATGCTGCCGCCGCTTTTGCCGCTTCTTTTCAAGACCGCAATGCGATCATCAGCCTTTTTGATCTCCTGCGCTGTTTTGCGGCGGGTTGTGTAGACCGCTTCGAGCTGGGCTATGGCAAAGTCGGTCCCCTGGCGGATGGTCTGCATCGGGTCAGGGTTTGCCTTGGTTTTGCGGGGCGCCTTGCCGCTTTGCGACTTGGCGGCCGCCTTGAAGATCTCTTCACGTGTCGCCAGCGCCCGCAGGCGGTCTTCCAGGCGCTGGCGCTGCTCGATCAGTGCTTCCAGTTCCCGGCTGCTTTTACTGTCCTGCCGCGCTGTACTGATCTCTACTCCCAGAATGACACTGCCTGCCGCCGGAATCACTTTCAGGGTGTCTTCCAGCAGGCCCGTTTCGAGCGGCACTTCCGCCACACCTTTCAATGCCGATGCATCACGGTCGACAATCGCGCCATCCCTGTAGAACGTGATGCTGTTCCCGGCCTGGGCAACGTTCGCGAAAGCTGATAAAGCAAGCAGGCCTGTTACGATTTTCATGCGCATAAATTTCCCCTGTGATGCAAGTATTGACGTTTATGTGCGGTACGGTTGCGTATGAGGTTAGTTGAAGCTATACTCTCACAAAACTTTCTGAAAGGCGACTTCCATGGAAATAGAAGAGGAAGTAACAGTCAAGGACATAGTCAATTTTTATATAAAAATCAATGACGCATCCAAGGCCAAGAAGGAAATTGCCCAGTTGTCTTCAAAAGACAAGGCCGGCGCATTCGAGATCATAGCTGCCTCAAACGCCACCCGGGATTTCAGGGTCGAGGTCGCCCGTTATTTTATCTATGACCTGGATGCCAGGGTCCGCAGGAAAGCGGAACACTTCATGGAGGATCTCGTGCCGGGCTGGGTAACCGATCCGGCGGAAAGCATACTGAAACTGCTCAAGTCAGCCGACGGCAAGGGGCCGGCCGGACGCAACTCGGCGGTCAAGTTCCTGTTCGGGATCGTGGATTCCAGCAGCCTGCGCGAAACGTTCATGACGCTGCTAAACAGCCGCAACCGCTCGTTGATGATGGAAATCATCACGATACTCGAGGATTACATCGACTGTTCCCGCGACGAGCAGGAACAGGTCAGAATCTTTGACGCCTGTCTGGAAATTGTCGTATCCGACGATGCCGATAACAATATCAAGCATCACGCCTCCAACCTGTTGAGCGTATTCTTCAAAAAGGTCAGCTCGACCGAACTGGGTGCAACCCTGAAAAGGAAATATATCGAAAGACAGGTGGAAAAAGCGGAAGCGGTCTACCGCTACCTCTGCAGCGGCGCA
>JAURXC010000324.1 GCA_030654645.1 Deltaproteobacteria bacterium
TTTTTAATAGCCTCCATACCGATTTTGAAAGCGCCCTTGCGCTCCAGAATGCGATCATGGGTTTCTTCAAGTCCGTCCATATGGACATTGATCGTGAAATTGGGATGCGGTTTCATCGAGTCCAGCGCTTTTTCAAGCAGGATGCCATTGGTACAGAGATAGATATGCTTGCCCCGGTCCAGAACCTCTTCTATAAGCTGGTAAATGTGCGGATACAGGAAAGGTTCGCCACCGGTGATTGTAACCACCGGCGCCGGACATTCATCCACCGATTTGAGGCAATCCTCCAGGCTCATCATCTCTTGGATGGTATCGGCATACTCGCGGATCCGGCCGCAACCGGAGCAGGCCAGATTGCATAGATGGGTCGGTTCCAGCATCAATACCAGCGGGTACTTTTCAACCTTGTTCAGCTTGTTACTGACGATGTATTTGGTCAGATCATAATTGAGACGCATCGGAAAACGCATTTGATTTACTTCCTTTCGATTGTTGCTGCCTGATCATGTTTATATTGAAGATGTGCATACCGTGGCGCGATATTTATCGTTCCCACATTTCCTTTTTATCCTTGCCCAGATAGGCGCGTTTGACTTCGGCATTCTCCAGCAATTCGTCCGCCGCCCCCTCCAGGATAACCTTGCCGGTTTCCAGCACATAGCCGCGGTCGGCCAGTTTGAGAGCCGCCTTGGCGTTCTGTTCAACCAGCAGGATTGTGGTGCCGTTTTCCTGGCGCAACCGCTGCAGCACCCGGAATATCTCCTGAACAACCAGCGGCGCCAGGCCCATTGAGGGTTCATCCAGCAACAGCAGTTTCGGGTTGGCCATCAGGGCACGACCGATGGCCAGCATCTGCTGTTCGCCGCCTGACATGGTGCCGGCCAGCTGTTTGCGCCGTTCCTCCAGGCGCGGGAACAGCGCAAATACCTGTTCCATATCCTTGTGAATCGCGGCCTTCCCCTCTCGGCCGCGGTAGCGCAGATAGGCGCCCAACTGCAGGTTGTCTTCAACCGAAAGCGGCTTGAAGACCTGCCGTCCTTCCGGCACCTGTGAAATACCGAGCTTGACTATCCTGTCAGGCTGCAGCGCCATAACCGGCTCCTTGCGAAACAGGATTTCACCATTCGAAGCGGGTGTGACGGCGGAAATGGAGTTGAGAATGGTGGTCTTACCCGCGCCGTTGGCGCCAATCAGGGTAACAATCTCTCCTTCGCCCAGATGCAGTGAAACGTTTTTCAGCGCATGTACCTTACCGTAATAGGTATTGATGTTTTTAAGTCGCAGCATCAGTCGTCATCCCCCAGATAGGCTGCAATAACCTCCGGATTTTCCTGAATCTCGCGCGGAGTCCCTTCGGCCAGCTTCCGACCCAGATTGAGCACCACTATCCGGTCGCAGATATCCATTACCAGTTCCATGTCGTGCTCCACCAGCACAACCGTAATGCCCAGGTCGCGGATGCGTTTGATGAGATGGGCCAGGCCCAGGGTTTCCTGGCTGTTCAGTCCGGCGGCCGGTTCGTCCATCAGGATGATGCGTGGCTCAACCGCCAATGCCCGGGCGATTTCCAGCAGGCGCCCCTTGCCGAATGGAAGGTTGCCGGCTTCGACTTCCGCCAGTTCAGTGATACCGGTAAATTCGAGCCATTTCATCGAATCGTTGCGGATTCGGCGTTCTTCCGAAATGCTCCAGGGCATCTTGAGCGCACAGGACAACATGCCGCTTGAACTTTTGGTATGCATCCCGACCATCACATTTTCATGTACGGTCATACCGCCGAAGAGTTCGATATTCTGGAATGTACGTACCATTGCAAGCCGTGCCAGCTTCTCAGGTGGCAGGCCCGAAATATCCTTGTCCTCAAAAACCACCTTGCCGGAAGTCTGGGTGTAAATACCGGTGATAATATTGAAAAGAGTGGTCTTGCCGGCGCCGTTGGGACCGATCACCCCGGTAATATCACCACGGTTAACCCGGAAAGACACATCTTCCAGAGCCGTCACTCCGCCGAATATCTGGGTAATGCCGGAGACCTCAAGCATGGTCGGCGCCTCCTCGGGACTTGAATGTCCTCCTGAAAAGGTCAGGGACTCCACGTACCAGCCCCCCCGGCATGAACATCACCATTAACACCAGCAGACCGCCGTAGATGATGATATCGTAATCCTGGGCAGCCCGCAGGAATTCGGGCAGCAGCGTCAACAGCGCCGCTCCCAGGAACGAGCCGTAAACGCTGCCAAGACCGCCGATCACAACCATGGTCAGCAGCTCCACTGAGAAGTTGAAACCAAAGGAGGCAGGCGAGATAAAGGTCATGGTATGGGCGTACAAGCTGCCCGCTAGGGCGGAGATCATGGCTGAGAGGGCAAATATCTGTACCTTGAGGAGGCGGGCATTGACCCCCAGGACCCTTGCCGCTACCTCGGAATCGTGAATGGCCCTGAGTGCGCGCCCAATCCGGGAATTGGCCAGATTGATGGCCAACAGGCAGACAACGAGCGTGAAAGACCAGATCAGGTAGTAGTTTTTGACGTC
>JAURXC010000345.1 GCA_030654645.1 Deltaproteobacteria bacterium
CTGCAAAAAGCCGTAGTTGCTGCTGGCATCCACATGGGACGACTCGCTGACGTTGGTGGCATAGGCGCTGTTGCCGTTGCGGAAGAGCCAGCGGGCCGGTACCGCATTGCGGCGCAGCGCGATTTCCCTGCCGGCCTGGTGGGCAGCGTCCAGGTCCAGCTGCCATCCCAGGAAGCCGAGCTGGGAGTTGATGTCGCTGACCTGGTAGTAGCGCCAGCCGGAACGGTTGATGTCGTCATTGATGATCGGGGTGGTGTTATAGGGGTAGGCATAGCCGGGCGGCACCGGATTGGGGTCGCTGGTGTTGATGAACGGTTTGCCGGTGACCACCGGGATGAGGTTGGCCAGGGTGTAGGAAAAAGTTCCGCTACCATAGACCGTTATGTACCAGGTTCCGTCGGTCAGAGTAGGGGGCACCTGGGTGATGCTGTCGATCACGCCGGCCGGCGCCTCGGAAAGGGCGCTGTTGGTCCAGCGATTGGGAATGTCGCCGCTTTTGATGTACAGCTGCGGGTTCTGTCCGACAGCGCCGGGGGTCAGGTTGATCTGCCAGGCGATCTGGTCGATCGGCACATCGACCCGGTAGGTGGTATAGCCGTAGCCGCTGATGGAATTGGTGGCGCTGCCGCTGAAGTTCAGGGTGGTTACCGGCTGCCTCCGCGAATCCAGCGTGATGCTGCTGCCTGGCGTGCCGGTAACACCAATGAAATAGACGGCATTGGTCAGGTAGGGGGGCACCAGCAGCATCTGACCGGCCTCGAACTGCTCGGCCTGCTCGGTCCAGACGGTCTTGACCGGGGCCGAGGATTGGCGGACCCAGATGGTCTGGCCGGCGCCGTTAAGCCATAATCTCCAGGCCTTGGTGGTGGCATCCACGCTGGTTCTGTAATAAAAGGTTCCCTCCGGTCCGATGGTGGCGGCCGCAATGCTGCTGGTGTCGGCGACCGTGCCGATGTCCCTTGCGTATATTTCGCCGCTGAAGATATTCCAGGTGGAGGCGTTGGTGGCGTGGACCCGGATATACCAGGTCTGGTTGTCGCCATACTGGCTGGCGGCCAGGATCAGCCCGTCAGAACCGGTGACGGTGGATTTGTAGCCGGTGTCGCCGAAGGGTATCGCATCCTGCTGTAAATAGAAATCCGCCTCGCCGCCGGTGACGTTCAGCACGGTGCGCCAGGCCCCGGTGGTCGGCGCCTGGCTGGTGATGCGGAAGAAATACTCGCCGGCGCCGCTGGATGGCTGGCTGATGTTGCTGCTGCCGCCGGGGGCGCTGCCGTTATCCCAGGTTAGATTCTGGACGTAAAGGTCGCCGCTGCCGAGTTGCCAGGTGGCGCCGGGGGTGGCGTGGACCCTGATGTACCAGGTCTGGCCCGACAGGGACGAGTCGGCAGTGGCATAGATGACGTCGGAGCCGACCGCGGTCGAGCTGTATGAACCGGCTCCCAGCGGCGGATTGTCCTGCTGCAGGTAGAGATCGGCCTCGCCTGCGGTTACTTTCAGGACGTTGCGCCAGCCGGGATGCACCGGTGACTGCCCGGTTATCCTGAACAGGTAGTCGCCGCCGGCGTTGTCCGGCTGGTTGATGATGTTGACGCCGGCCAGGGTCGCGCCGTTATCCCAGGTCAGCGTGCGCAGGTAGGTCAGGTCCGCCGTGTAGCTGTAGCTCAGGCTGGCATTGGCCTTGATGCGCACATGGTACTGGCCCCCGTCGGTCAGGTTGGGATCGCCCGCCGCAATCAGCAGCGTGTGCAGTGTCTGCCCTGTGCTGGCGGCTATCTGGGTGCCGGCGGTATGGTTGATGCCGGTATAGAGAGAGAAGTCGCTGGAGGCGCTGGTGGAGAGCACCAGCCGTATTCCGCTCTGCGGAGCGGGCAGCGTGATGTCGTAGTAGGCAAACTGCCCGCTGACCAGGCTGCCGGTCAGGGTGGCGGCAAAAGCGGAACCGGAAACCAGGCTGTAAGCCAGAATGCTGAATAGGACAATGCGCCGGACGATTCTGTTGCAGCAAGCTGAGCTGGCCATGTCACCCCTCCTTGATCATGCTTTTCCAAGTTTGTTTTCAAGTCTTTCGATCACAGCGGCAACCGTGCCTTCGATATCATCTCCGTAAACGGTGAAATACAGGTATTGCCCGCTGTGGTCGGACCAGTCCAGGTTCTCGACCGGAAGCGGAGCCAGCAGGGCTTCGATCTTCTCGTAGGAGATCAGCGGGGAGCCGTCAGGCCATTTCCGGTCGAGACGCGCCTGCTGGGCATCCGTCAGCGCTATCCTGTATGTAATTGAAAAAAGCTCGGCTTTCAAGTCAATCACCTGTGTTTCCGCAAATTTGTGGAACGTTAATAAGACAAAAGCCGCTTCCCATTGCGGGCAGGCGGCTTAATTGTCAGGAATCGAAACGCTTGATAGAATTAAGCGCGTTTCTCAATCAAGTCATCTACCCAGGACATGGCTGCAGCTATGGTCGGAAAACCGATCGTGCTGGTCAGCACCAGGATCGAATGGCGAATTTCATCGGGAGTTGCGCCCGCATCCAGGGCGCGAGCCGCATGGCTGCATACCGATCCCTTGGAGTGGATCGCGGCTGCCGCCCCCAGTTGAATCAGATGAACGGTCTTGTTATCCAATGGTCCGGACGAGCGGGCTGCCTGGCTAAGCGCCTCGACAGCATCTATCAGGTCACTGTGGCGCTCCTTGAGCTTGAGATAGAGATCAGATGGTTGGCGTGTCATGTCGTATATCCTTTCTGGTTGGATTGTTTGTTGCTTGCGCTGGTTGATATTAACCGGATTAACGGTGATGATTTTCACTTTATAAGATTACCATTAATCAGGAATATTTCAATTATATATTGAATAGATATCGGATAATGTAATCTTTCAACTTGCTGCCGGATTTGGACGCCGGATTTATACAGAGATATACGGTGGAAGCAATTCCGTTACCGGATTATATGAACTTTGGAGTGGCAGATATATCTCGATCCTGTCTAATACGTGTCAGAATTTCCCTGTTACATATAGCACTTGTGGCATTAAAGTTTTTGCTGTATTACGTCGCAGATAATCGGATGGAGGCTTATCCGCAAACACTTTAAACGGAGGTGACAAATGAGAATCGGGTTCATAGGCCTCGGTATTATGGGCAGCGCCATGGCAACCAATCTGCTCAAGGCCGGATTTAATCTGACGGTGTGGAACCGCTCAATCGAGAAATGCACGCCATTGATCAACCTGGGGGCGGCTGTTGCAGCGTCCCCGCGATCATTGGCCGAGAGTGCCGATCTCACCATAGCCATGATGGCAACACCTGCCGCGGTTCAGTCTGTACGGGACGGGGGCGACGGAATTGTGGCAGGACTGTCGGCTGGCAAAGGCTATCTGGACATGTCTACGGTGGATGCCGGCACATCAATGGAGTCAGCCATGCTGGCTCACGAAAAAGGGGCTTTTTTTCTGGAAGCTCCAGTGGCCGGGAGTCGTAAGCCGGCTGAGGATGCCACACTGACCATCATGGCGGCGGGAGATCGGGAACTGTATGACTCTTCGTTGCCGGTGCTTGAGAAGATGGGCAAGA
>JAURXC010000346.1 GCA_030654645.1 Deltaproteobacteria bacterium
GGCGCCGCAGGTGGTTAAAATGCCGCTGCCGGCTCCTGAAAGTGCCGGCGCCGGTGCGGACAAGAACGATGCTGCCCCGAAAAGTGAACCTGCTGCTGCAAAAGAGGCGCCCAAGTCGGTGGCAGCCAAGCCTGCTCAGCCTGCTACTGCTGCCCAGGCCGTTGCTGTACCGGCTGCCAAGCCGTCGCCGCCGGTAAAGCCGAAAGAGGAGCCCAAAAAGCCCGAATCGCCAAAGGTTGCCGAAAAGAAAGTTCAGCCTGCTGCTGTTGCGGATAAAAAGGATAAGAAACCGACAGTGGCCATTGCTGATGAGAAGAAGCCGGCTGCGGCAAAAAATCAGCTTCCGGCTGTAAAGAAGTCCGAACCGGTCAAGCCTGCCGGTAAATCGCAAGCAGCGGAAGTAACTCCAAAGCCGAAAAAAGCTGCTGCCGTGGCAGCCGGAGCTGTTAAATCCGCTCCCGGGCAGGCTGCTTCAGGTGGCTCCTGGTCTGTGCTGGTGGGCCAATATGTGATTGAGGAAGCACTTTCCGCCGATATGGGACGTGTGCGTAAGGCTGGCCTCGAGCCGGTAGTCAAAGCTGGTTCGCGTAAAAAATCCGCGATGAACAGGTTGCTGTTGGCCGAGTTTGCAAACCGTGGTGATGCCCAGGCCGAGCTTGCCCGGCTGAAACGACACACTTCCGACGCGTTTATAATGGATCAGGCCGGCAAATTTGCGGTTTATGCGGGATCGTATCTGTTGGACGCCCGCGCGTCTTCGGAAAAAGAGCGATTGGCCGCCGCCGGTTTTCCGGTCAGCATCAAACGCGCTGAAATTGCCATTCCTACCCAGAGCCTGACAGTAGGTCCGTTCAAGGACAAAAAAGCTGCCGAGGCTGCTCTCGGCAAGCTGAAAACCACCGGAGTCAAGGCTGCGCTGGTTAAGAACTAGTTTCGCCGATGTCCAATAAGATCAAATTCACAATCTCCCCGGCCGTGGCGGCCTACGTCAGGCCGGGGGTCTCCCCTGAAGTCAGGCTGGCCGGCTGTGACGCCGCGGCCGGAATGGATCCTTTCGAGCGTGTGACGCTCCTGTTCTGTCTGTCAAAGGACCCGGACCCTTCGATAAAATCCTCCGCAATCACACTTATGCAAATACTGCCCGAGGATGTGGTCAACGAATATTCCGCGTCTGACAAGGCCCACCCGCTGGTTCTGGAATTTCTGGTCCGTGTTTGCGGCAAACGCCCGGAGTCTGCTGATTTGAGCGCGGTGTCTCCTGGTGATGTTGAAGAACTCAAGCAGCCTGGAAATGTCGAGTCGGTCCTCCCACTGCCGGCGGATTGCCTGGACGGCGATATTCCGCTTGAAGATGAAAGCTCTGCCGCTGATGAAGATATGAATGAAAATGCTGGCGAAGATACTGATGAAGAAGTGGGGGAAGAGTTTCTCAGCAAGTTCAAAATAGCTCAGATGATGGGAATTGGCGAGAAGATCAAAATGGCGCTTTCCGGTGACAAGGAGTGGCGTTCGATATTGGTCAAGGACTCCAACAAGCTGGTTTCCGGCAGTGTTATCAAGAACCCGCGCATTACCGAATCAGAAATCCTCAAGTTGATCAAGTCCGGAATTCAGAACGATGAGATCATGCGTCTTATTTGTGCCAACAAGGAATGGATCAAGAGTTACCAGATTCGCAAGAGTCTGATTGAAAATAACCGGACTCCGGTTCAGAACGCTATCCGTTACCTCGCTACCATGGGGGAGAAGGATCTGGCCGGTTTTGCCAAGAGCAAAAATGTTACATCGGTTATTTCCACGATGGCCAAGCGGCTGCTGTTGAATAAAAAAAGGTAGGCACACTCTGGAGAACGCCGATGGCGCTGGTTAATCATGCCAAAAAAGAAATAAACGCCAAAATCATATATTATGGTCCGGTTGGCTGCGGCAAGAGCACGGCTCTCAATTATATCTATTCGCGAATAAAACCAGCTTTGCGGGGCGAACTGAAGTCTGTACCGGCGGGTGGAGACAATCTGCAGTTCTTTGATTTCAGCCCTTTCGATGCCCCCTTGCAAGATGGTTATCATGTGCGGCTTCACATTTACACGCTGACAGGAGCGGTCACTAACCCGGCAACCTGGAAAATGACGCTTAAAGGAGCCGATGGAATAGTGATAATGATGGACCCTTCGCCAGATCATTTCGCGGAAGCCCATGAGAGCGTCATGCAGTTAAGGGATTATCTTTCGGCGTATGGAGTAGGCTTGCATGATACTCCCGCAATTCTGCAGATAAATGAATCATGCTTTAGTGCCGGGTTGATTGATGATTCCGAGTTGGCCTTCAAGCTTGACCTGCCCGCGGTTATGGTATGCCGTTCCAGGGCGGCCAGTGGGGAAGGGGTTCTGGAAGCCTTGACAAGCCTTTTCAGGTCGGTTCTGGAGCGTGTTACCACAACGGGTAATCGTAGCGATATGATAAAGCCTGCTGCAACTGTCCCTGATGGGCAGGAATTGTTCGATGAAATCAGCTCTGGAGACGATCCTGTCAAGGTTGTAGCGCGGAGCGGAACGGCGGGGTCTGCAAGAATCTCGTTGTCGGTCCCGGATGTAAATGTTGAAGGGACTCTTATCCGTATTCCACTGGAGATTTCGGTTGGCGAGTCTTGTCGCAGGATGACAATCTCGGTTTCTATCGATCCGGAGTGACTACAAGGCTGATTGCCGGTTATTGGATGCAGATGGGCGTCGCAGAACGGCCATACCCGGGATTATGAAAGGAACTGTCTTCCGATAAGTTTCGTATTCTTCACCGTATTCCAACAGCAGCCTTCGCTCTTCGATCAGTGCGCCAACAACAAAATAAACCGAGGACAGCGCGCAAAGAATTAGCCAGCGGCACGTGACAACCGGGTTGAACAGCAAAAACAGCATTGAAAAGAGATATAAGGGGTGGCGTACTATTCGGTAACAACCGCCGGTGACAAGCCGACTGCAAGTGGTCGTGGCATAACTTTTTCCGGGGAGCCCCAGAAAGTCCGCTGCTCCGGTCTGCCGTACGCATAAGATCAGCATTAACAGTGCTGCTCCCTGTACAAGATACATCACCAGGCTCCAAGCGCCCGGTGCAACATAGAGCACGGGAGTATTACTATAGGAAGCCATTACCCAGCCAAACATTGCCAGAGATATCAGGTTGTATGTTAGCCGGTAAACCCATTGCCCGGATTGACTCTGGCGGGTAATCGCCTTTTTTATCCGGGGCATGGCCAGCAGCGAATGAACTGCTGCAAAAATACAAAATCTGGATGTGAAGATTAGCGCATCATGCATGTCTGATCCTTGTCGAATTGACGGTACCACGAGCACCTTGTATACACAACCAGAACATGTTATAAGCTGGAGAACTGTAATTATCAGGGAGGATTTTTAAATGGCAGTGATCACAGTGTCGCGAGAGATGGGTACGGGAGCATACAATATTGCATCGGAGATAGCCAAAAAGCTCAAGTATACGCTGGTTGACGGTCAGCGCATCAGCCTGATGGCCTCACAATATGGTCTTACGCCGGAACTTTTGCAACTGGTTGACGAGAAACCGCCTGCCTATATAACTGCCGAAGACCGTAAGCGTGCAGCTGCACTTAATGCGGTAGAACTTATCATTCTTGACCTGGCGCGCAAGGGTAATGCCATAATCTACGGCCGTGGTGGACAGGATCTTCTGAATGGCTGCAAGAACGTGCTGCGACTCAGGTTTATTGCAGATTTTGAAGAACGGGTGGAGCGCTTTGCCGAGCGTGAATGGATCGATCCCGACATGGCTCGTTCCCTGATTCGTAGAAGCGACCATCAACGCGGGGGCTTTATACATTTCTACTTTGATCGAGACTGGAGACAGCCTAACAATTACGATATGATTTTCAATACCTCCCGACTTTCGGAATCAACCATAATCGACTGTATCGTGGCAGCGGTGAAAGAGCCTTCACTGAAAGAAGCCGACAAGGCTTCGGTTGCCGTCATTGATTCCACGATCATGGTCAAGAAGATAGAAACCGCGCTCTTGAGTGCACCGTCGCTTGAGGACTACCGGCCGTTTACGATAACATTTGAAAAAGGTGTGGCTACGCTGGGCGGCTACATCGTTTCGGAAACACAAAAAAACTCCGCCATCAACATTGTACGTGCACTTAAAGGCGTCAGTGCGGTTAACGATGATATTCAGGTTGTCAACTATAAGGCATACAAGGACAAAATATAGTTACTGAGGTTTCTTTCTGCGTTTTTCTTGAATGCAAGCGGTCAGGGGGGCGAGCAGGTTTCTGTCAAAACGGATGCCTTCACGCCCTTTTCCTATTTCTATTCCGGTTTCGATTCCGTGGAAGTCCGAACCCGCGGTGACGATTAGATCGAGTTCAGCTGCCAGTCGCCTCAGAAATTCTATATCCAAAGGCCAACCCATATTGTTGAATACCTCGATTCCATCGAGCCCCATTTTTTTAAGCGCTGAGATCACTCGTCTCAACTCTGTCTGGTCCTTGCTGATGCTTGTCGGGTGCGCAAGGACCGCTACGCCGCCTATGCGATGAATCTCATCGATAGCACTTTCCATCAGCCAGTAACTTTTAGCGACGTTACATGGCACCAGATAGCGCTGAAAGGCCTCTTCCATGTTTGAAACGTAATTGCGCGCCATCAGTACCCTGGCGATATGGGGGCGGCCGATGGCGTCGTTGGCAAAGGCAAGGACCTCGTCGGTTGTTATGGCGTCCCGGCCTTCCGCGAACAGTTGTCTGTTTACCAGATCCATGATCTCATTGTTGCGTTGCTCACGCCGGTTACGGAAACTGTCTATCCGTTTGAGAAATAGTACATCACTGAAATCTATTCCGTATCCGAGCAGATGAACATCCTTGAAATCTTCAAAATGCACCGAAAGTTCGACTGCGGGTATAACTTCAACACCCGAGTCGATACCTGCCGAAATCGCGTCAGGAATGCCGGCGACGGAATCATGGTCTGCAATCGCAATAACCTCCACTCCGAGTTGTTTAGCCATCGTAATCAGTTGAGTCGGGTGGTATGCGCCATCGGAACAACAGGAATGTATATGCAGGTCAATGCTCATGACGGTCATACTACAGGCAAGCAATGTAAAAGTAAAACCACCATTGTGTCCGGCGCTCCATTAGGTTAATATCCAAATCATGAAAGCTGAAGAGATACATACGGCAATCGCCGTTCTGCGGGAAGAATACGTGGCATGGCAGAAACCTGCAGTCACAATCGTGGCCCAGTGTGAACGCAGTCCCTACAAGGTGCTGGTGTCCTGTCTCATCTCGCTACGGACAAAGGACGAGGTCACTGCAAAGGCGTCGGAGCGCCTGTTCGCACGTGCCGCAACTCCCGCAGCCATGGCCGCACTTGCTACTGCTGAAATTGCGGATCTGATTTACCCAGCCGGATTTTATCGCAATAAATCCGAACAGATACATGAAATATCACGCCGCTTGATATCTGAATATGACGGAGAGGTCCCTGACGAAATTGACGAACTGCTGGCTTTCAGGGGGGTGGGGCGCAAGACGGCAAATCTGGTGCTGACTCTGGGATTCGGAAAACAGGGAATCTGTGTCGATACCCATGTCCACCGTATCTGCAACCGCTGGGGGTATGTCTCAACCCGTACTCCAGAGGAGACTGAAATGGCTTTGAGGGCCAAGCTTCCGTCGGAGTACTGGATACCGATAAACGACCTGCTGGTGGCTTTTGGACAGAACGTCTGTGCTCCGGTTTCTCCGCGCTGTTCCGTATGCCGTCTGCGTAACATCTGCAGTCGAGCCGGTGTTTTGGTGTCCAGGTAATTCGGAACTGTCATAAATCATGTATTAGTGGTATTTGAGTATTGCTTGAAGATAAAAACTGTTATAAAATAAAACACTTTTATTATGACAATACAACAGGAGGTATAGGCATGTTGCAGAAGATCGGTTTCATAGGTTTGGGCACTGTTGGTAGGCATATGGCCGCCAATCTGGTCAAGGGACGTTATGAGTTGACGGTGTTCGACAATGATCAGGTCGTGATGAGCGAGCTGATAGCCTTGGGTGCGCATGCCGCGGGTTCAGCGCAAGAGGCTGCCAAGGGGCGTGATCTTGTTATTGCCATCGTTCCCGAGGGGGATGAGCTCGGTCCATTGTTTTTTGGAGAGAAGGGCATTTTGGCCGGCTTGGAGGCCGGAACAATCCTGGCGGACATGGGATCGCATTCTCTGGACACTACGATTAAAATGGCCGACGAGTGTGCAAAGAAAAAAGTTCAGTACCTTGATTCCCCTGTTTGGGGCAACAAGGAACATGCTGTCAATGGATTGGTAACGATCATAACCGGTGGCGATCAGTCCCTGGTTGGAAAATGCCGCGAAGCGTTCTCAACCTTTGGCTTGAATATTATTCATGTGGGTCAGATCGGCGATGCCACAAAGATGATGTTTATCGTTAACATGGTCCAGTCCGAACTGGTCGAAGTGCTTGCAGAGGGGCTTGTCCTTGGCGAAAAGATGGGCTTCAGCGCGGACCGTATCCTTGAGGTGCTTGACACTCGTGGTGTCGCTTCACCACTGTTCCACAGGAAAGGCCGGGCCATGGCGCGCGGAGACTTTTCGCGAAGCCTGGCGCTCAAATACGTACATGAACAGCTCCACGTCGTTCTGAATGCCGCTCGATTGGTCGGACTGCATCTGCCGGCTGCCGAGGCTGCCAGCAAGGTGTATGAACAGGGCGTTAACGAAGGTCTGGGAGAAGAGGACTTCTCGGCGGTGATCAAGGTGTTACGCAAGTAATTTCCGCTGAATCCGGCTATCTGAAAATCACAGGCGTCCTGAATACGGGCGCCTGTGCCGTTCTACCGTAAGGAGAGTCTGCTATGACCGGTAACTTTCGTCCGCGTTCGGTATATATAGCCGCATCCTGGATGGCCCCCGTGGGAAGATATAATGGGGCCGACAAGGAGAACCTGTCTTTTCTTGATATGGCCGAGAGCTGCGGAGCAATCTTTAACGCAAGCCCCGTACGCCGGCGTGACGTTGAAGCCGTAATTGTAGGCAGCCAGAACCCTTCGGCTTTTTCGGGGGTGGATAATACCGCTGCAAAAATTGCCGGAATTCTTGGTGTTTCCGGAGCCCGCTCTGTTCTGGTGGACACCGCCTCATCATCAGGCGCTTCGGCTTTTGAAAGCGCGTATCTTGAGGTTGCATCGGGGCGCTTTGACCATGTTTTGGCGCTTGGAATCCAGAAGATGAGTGATGCCAGCACACTGGAATCCACCCGGATCATTGCCGGGGTCATCGACCGTGACGAGTCCGAATACGGCCTGACCATGCCTGCTTGTGGCGCCTTGGTGGCCCGGG
>JAURXC010000363.1 GCA_030654645.1 Deltaproteobacteria bacterium
CGTCGGCCTCGATGATGATCCGGCTGCGCAGTTTGTTCAGCAGCAGTGTCTGGTGCGTCTCGGCCAACCCCAGTTCACAGGGGAGTCCGGAATGCTTGATTCTCGAGATCGGCGAAGCTCCCGTGCCGCCATCGTAACCGCTGATCAGAACCACATCGGCGTGAGACTTGGCAACGCCGGCGGCAATCGTGCCGACGCCCTCTTCGGAAACCAGCTTGACGCTGACGCGCGCACGGCGATTGGCGTTTTTCAGATCGTGGATAAGTTCTGCCAGATCCTCGATCGAGTAGATGTCATGGTGCGGCGGTGGCGATACCAGGCCGACGCCAGGTGTCGTATGGCGGGTCTTGGCGATCCAGGGATAGACCTTGTGGCCGGGCAGTTCGCCCCCTTCGCCCGGCTTGGCGCCCTGGGCCAGTTTGATCTGCAGTTCGCCAGCATTGGTCAGGTAGTCGCTGGTGACTCCGAAACGGCCGGAAGCGACCTGTTTGATATTGCTGTTCTTGGAATCACCCTGCTCGTTAGTCCAGGTAAAGCGTTCCGGATCCTCGCCACCTTCACCGGTGTTGGATCGGCCGCCGATGCGGTTCATCGCGATCGCCAGCGCCTCATGGGCTTCCTGGCTGATCGAACCATAGGACATGGCGCCGGTCTTGAAACGCCTCATAAGCGATTCAACCGACTCGACCTCATCCAGCGGCACCGAAGGCATGTTGTCCTTGAACTTAAGCATGCCGCGCAGCGTATAGTGCTTCTCGCTCTGATCGTCAATCATCGCGGAGAACGTTTTGAATTCTGTGTAATCACCAGTGCGGGTCGCTTTCTGCAGCGATGTGATCGTCAGCGGATTGTACTGGTGCTCCTCGCCATCCTTGCGCCATTGGTAAACACCGCCTGCGGGTAATGCTGCTTCCGGGGTCACCCGAGTAGGGTAGGCCTGGGCATGGCGTTCCATCAACTCCCGAGCAATGCCGTCGATATCGGTCCCGCCGATGCGGGACGGTGTCCAGGTGAAGTAGCGGTCGATCACCGACTCATGCAGTCCGACCGCCTCGAAGATCTGCGCGCCGCGGTAGCTGTGAACGGTGGAAATGCCCATCTTGGCCATGGTCTTGACGACACCCTTGATCGAGGCCTTGATAAAGTTCTTGACCGCCTTCTTATGGTCCAGACCGGGCAGCATCCCCTGCTGAATCATGTCGTCCAGGGACTCGAAGGCCAGATAGGGATTGATGGCGGTGACGCCGTAACCCAGCAGCACGGCGAAGTGGTGAACTTCGCGCGGCTCGCCGGATTCCAGGATCAGTGAAACCTTGGTGCGGGTGCCGCTGCCGACCAGGTGGTGGTGCAGGCCGGAAACAGCCAACAGCGCCGGGATGGCGGCATGATCCTTATCCACGCCGCGATCGGACAGGATCAGGATGTTGCTGCCGGCATCTATGGCAACATCGGCGGCGGCAAAGAGCGCCTCCAACCCCCTCTCCATCGCCGCAACTCCGCGACTGACCGGAAAGAGCAGCGGCAGTGTCGCCGATTTGAAGCCCGGCTGCTCGATCTGGCGCAGCTTTTCCAGTTCCTGGTTGCAGAGCAGTGGATGCTCCAGCCTGATTTTCCGGGCGCTTTCAGCGGCCGGCTGCAGCAGGTTGGCCTCGGAACCGATCAGGGTGATGGTGGAGGTGACGATCTCCTCGCGGATCGGGTCGATCGGCGGATTGGTCACCTGGGCAAACAGCTGCTTGAAGTAGTTGTAGAGCAGCTGGGACTGGCTGGAAAGGATCGCCAGCGGAGTGTCGGTGCCCATCGATCCGAGCGGCTGGATGCCGTCGTTGGCCATCGGCCCCAGTACGACCCGCTGATCCTCGAAGGTATAGCCGAAGGCCTGCTGGCGCTGTGTAATGCTGCTGAAATCGGGTTTGTGCATTTCGGGAGTACTCGGCAGGTCTTCCAGACGGACATGGTTGTCTTTCAGCCACTGCCCGTAGGGTTTTGCTGCCGCCAGCTCCGCCTTGATCTCAGCGTCGGGAACAATGCGTCCCTGCTCCGTATCCACCAGGAACATCTGTCCCGGCTGCAAACGGCCCTTTTTCAGGACACGTGAAGGTTCAATTTTCAGGACTCCGGCTTCGGAGGCCATGATCACCAGATCGTCGCTGGTGATGTAGTAGCGTGAAGGGCGCAGGCCGTTGCGGTCAAGGACGGCGCCAATGCTGCGGCCGTCGGTGAAGCAGACCGCGGCCGGGCCATCCCAGGGCTCCATCAGGCAGGAGTGGTATTCGTAGAAGGCCCTTTTTTCCTCGCTCATTTCGGCGTGGTTTTCCCAGGGTTCCGGCACCATCATCATCACTGCGTGGGGCAGACTGCGGCCGCCCATCACCAGCAGTTCCAGGCAGTTGTCGAACATGGCCGAATCGGAACCGTTGGTGTTGATCACCGGCAGCACCTTCTTGATGTCATCACCGAACAGTTCACTGGTGAACAGGTTCTGGCGGGCATTCATCCAGTTGACATTGCCGCGTAGCGTGTTGATCTCGCCGTTATGGGCCAGGAAATGATAGGGATGTGCCCGATCCCAGCTGGGGAAAGTATTGGTCGAGAAGCGTGAATGCACCAGCGCGATAGCGCTTTCCATCGCCGGATCTTTCAGTTCAGGGTAGTACTGATCCACCTGCACCGGCATCAGCATGCCTTTGTAGATGATGGTCCTGGTCGAAATACTGCTGACATACCAATGTCCGTCAACTTCGGCGCGCCTGATCTCGTTGATGGCCCGCTGATTAATGATGTAGAGTTTACGGTTGAAGGACTGCTCGTCGGCGCACTCCAACGGGCGCTTCAGGAACATCTGCCGAACCATGGGCTCGCCCTCCCAGGCGGTGTTGCCCAGGGATGAATTATCGGTCGGCACGTTGCGCCACCCCAGCAGTTCGACCCCCTCCTCGACCAGGATTTTCTCCAGGATGTGACGGGCGGCGTTGCGTTCAGGCGCTTTCGGCGAGGTAAAAACCATGCCGACACCGTAGTGGAACGGCTCTGGCAGTTCGATCCCGAGCGGCGCGCAAGCCGAACGGAGGAATTTGTCCGGCATCTGCAGCAGGATTCCGGCGCCATCCCCGGTGTTCGGTTCGCAGCCGCAAGCGCCGCGATGATCGAGATTGACCAGGATTTCCAGAGCCTGGCTGATAATTTCGTGGGACTTTTTGCCCTTCATATTGGCGACAAAGCCGACGCCGCAGGCGTCGTGTTCGAACTGCGGATCGTAAAGTCCCTGCTTTGCTGGTGGTCGGTTGTTTTTCATAGGTAACCTTCGTAAACTTTATTCTGAAATGGAGTGCCAGCAAAAAATGCCGACTATTATCATCAGCAGGTAGTGTGCCACATCTTCAATCAGAGGCAATACCCAGACCAACTTTGCTTTATTTTAAGCTAGATAGCCTGTCAACAATTTCACGACAGAAGTGCATCTATGTATTTCGGCTTAAAACGCACCCCATTTTATGTACACTATCAACACATATGAGTAACACTCACCCAAAGGGTTTATTGATCACTGAATTTATGCTACTCTTTGCGCGGTTACATTCCGCACATATCCGAATGATTGGACTGACATGATCGAAAAATCCCACGACACTATATACCGCAAGGACTACGCCCCCTTTGATTACCTGATAGACAGCACCGATCTTGTTTTTGAACTCGGCGAGGAGACAACGGTTGTCACCGCGCGGTTGGCCCTGCGGACAGTCCGGACAGGTTCGCACCCACTGGTGCTGGACGGCCGGCGCCTCAGACTGCTGGAGATCAGCATGGACGGCAAGCCGCTTGAACCGGAGCGTTACAGCACGACACCGGAACGGCTGAAGATCAACGACGTGCCGCCTGTCTTTACACTTGAGATCAAGAGTGAACTGCGCCCCCAGGACAACACCTTCCTGGAAGGACTCTATCGCTCCGGCGGCATGTTCTGCACCCAGTGCGAGGCGGAAGGTTTCCGCTCGATAACCTACTACCCGGACCGCCCCGACGTGCTGACGATTTTCACCACCACCATCATCGCGGAGAAGACGCACTATCCGCGGCTGCTCTCCAACGGCAATCTCGTAGAACAGGGGCAACTGCCGGACGGACGCCACTTTGCCACTTGGCACGATCCGTTCAAAAAGCCGAGTTATCTGTTTGCACTGGTGGCCGGCGACCTGGTCAGCATAGAGGACAGTTTCACTACCTGCTCTGGGCTAAAACTTGACCTGCGGATCTACGTGCACCGACACAACCGCGACAAGTGCGGCCACGCAATGAGTTCTCTCAAAAAGGCGATGCGCTGGGACGAAGTAACCTATGGCAGGGAGTACGACCTGGAATGCTATATGGTGGTTGCGGTTGATGACTTCAACATGGGGGCGATGGAGAACAAGGGGCTGAACATCTTCAATTCACGCTATGTGCTGGCCAGCCCGGCAACCGCCACCGATGACGACTACAACGCGATCGAAGCGGTAATCGCACATGAATACTTCCACAACTGGAGCGGCAATCGGGTCACCTGCCGGGACTGGTTCCAGCTCTCTTTGAAAGAGGGCTTCACCGTCTTCCGCGATCAGGAGTTCTCCTCCGACATGCAATCACGCGGAGTCAAGCGCATCAGCGATGTGCGCAACCTGCGCACCGCACAGTTCGCCGAGGATGCCGGCCCGATGGCTCACCCGGTACGCCCCGACTCCTACATCGAGATCAACAACTTCTACACGATGACCGTCTACGAAAAAGGCGCCGAGATCGTCCGCATGCTGCATACGCTGCTGGGTCCGGAAATGTTTCGCCAGGGATCGGACCTGTACTTTTCCAGACATGACGGTCAGGCGGTGGAGGTCGATGACTTCGTGCGGGCGATGGCCGATGCCGCCAATATCGACCTGGAGCAATTCGGCCTCTGGTACAGCCAGGCCGGTACCCCCGAAGTCAATGCCAGTGGAGCATACGATCCATCAGCAGGCACATTTACGCTGACGCTGCGCCAATCCTGCCCGCCGACACCGGGCCAACCGGACAAGCGACCGCTGAACATTCCGTTTTCGATGGGCCTGCTCAGCGCTGAGGGAAGTCAGCTGCCGCTGATGCTGGAGGGCGAATCTGGAGCGGGGTCGTTGACAAAGATCCTGCAGCTCCGCTCAGCCGAGCAGAGCTACCGCTTCACCGGGCTGCCGGCAGAGCCCGTTCCGGCGCTGCTGCGCGGATTTTCCGCTCCGATCAAACTGGACTACCCCTACCGACATCAGGAACTACTGGTACTGATGGCCCACGAACCGGACCCGTTCTGTCGTTGGGAGGCCGGGCAGCGCATGGCGGCACGGATCATCCTGGACCTGGTGGCGGAACAGCGGCAGGGGCGGGAACTTTCGCTGGACCCGGCCTTTGCCGAGGCCTACGGCATCACCCTGTCCGGCGGTCATGATGATCACGCTTTCCTGGCCGAAACATTGCTGCTCCCCTCCGAAAAGTACATTGCCGAACTGATGACGCTCATCGATCCGGGTGCGATTCACATTGCCCGCCAGTTCGTGATCCGCGGCCTGGCAGCTCTTTTCAAAGACCGTTTTCTGGCGCTCCGCGAAAGCTGCGCGAGCCCCCTCCCCTATTCCCCAGGGGACGGCCGTGCCGGCCGGCGCCGCCTTGCCAACCTCTGCCTCTCCTATCTGCTCAGCAACAAAGAACAGGAGATCATAGAACTCTGCCTGCGACAGTACCACGCCGCCGACAACATGACCGACCAGATCGGCGCACTGGCGCCACTGGCCTGCTGCGACTGCCCGGAAAGACGCAACCTGCTGGCCGATTTCTACCTGCGCTGGCAGGACGATCGCCAGGTCATCGATAAATGGTTTTCAATCCAGGCCACCTCCACACTACCCGGAGCATTGGACGAAGTCCGGTCGCTTGTTTCCCATCCGGCCTTCGAGTTGACCAACCCTAACCGCTTCCGCTCCCTGGTGGGCAGCTTCAGCCATGGCAACCAGGCGCGTTTTCACGCCCCCGACGGTTCCGGCTACCGCTTCCTGACTGATCAACTGCTGCGGCTGATTCCGGTCAACCCGCAGGTTTCGGCACGTCTGTTGGCCCCGCTGACCGGCTGGCAGCGTTTCGAGGAGGGGCGGCGTTCACTGATGCACGAGCAACTGCTGCGCATCAAAAACACTCCCGAACTTCCCAGGGATGTCTACGAAGTCGTGACCAAGAGCATGGACGAAGATTTGAATTAGTAAGTTGCACTGTTCTAATACCATATCAATTTGAATAAGCTGACTTTTTTACTTTTGATTATCAGAATCAGCAAAAAACGGTCATGCAAATTTATCACCACGTTCTATTTAACTTTTTTACTTGTTTCCGGTTGAAGATTCTGTAGTATTGTGCAAATTCACATATCTTTACGGGAGAATTACCGCGTGAGAAAACTGCGTACCGGAACCAACCTGATCAGAATATTTCTTGTCCTGGGAATCATCCTTTCACTGGCCGGCCTTATAATATCTGTTGTATCTACTTCACCCAACAGGATGGCTCTGGTTTTTTTATATGTATTGAACATACTTTCACTTGTCGCGGTCATCCGGATACTGGTCACCAGAAAACTTGCCGAACGCATCAAGCACATCGCCAAGGCAATGAACATGGCCGCCGATGGGGAGTTGAAAGAGCGGGTTACCTTTGATGGAGAAACAGAGATGTCTCTGTTGGCCGAGAACTTCAACTCGATGATGGAG
>JAURXC010000368.1 GCA_030654645.1 Deltaproteobacteria bacterium
AGTCGGCCACGGCACAGAGGAAACCTTCGAAGCTGCCATCGTAGCGACAGGCCGTCACGCCATATCTCCGATCATCACCACCCGTTGATCCAAAGCAGTGCCCTTAAGCGCATTACAAAGTTTTTCATCGCCAGTGACCATCCGGCCATTACAGGAAACCGCCAGGGCAAGGTAAATGCTGTCGTAGAAGCTCCGTCGCCAGGTCACGGCAATCCGGGAAGCTTCGTCGGTGAGCGTATAGGTTGGCACAATGGTAACGTCCATGCGGCGCAGATCACTTAGAAGCGCCGGAATAACATCCGCTTCCAGCTCCTGGCGCAGCCATCGTTTCCAAAGAACATTGCCGCATTCCGGAAACAGCAGATCCGGAGCAACCAGGGTATGCCCGGCATCAAGCAGCCTGATGGCATTGATGGAACAGGGTTCGGGAAGAAACCACTTGACAGCTACGCTGGCGTCGATCACCAGGGTGCTCATCGGTCGCGATCCTCCCGCACCAGCTCAGCGCTTTCACCGAAGGCACGACCGGCAAAATACCCCTGCCAGCGGTCGGCAACCGCCGACGGCGACTCGTCTGGACGAGCGGCATACTCTTCAAGAATCAGCTTCACCTCTCCCTGCAACGAGCGGTTATGCTGTTTGGCCCGGTCTTTAAGGCTCTGTATGGTTTCATCAGCCAGGTTTCGAATAAGTAACTGCGGCATGGCACACCTCTCAATTATGATAGCATTATGCTATCACCGTATCTTCAAGTCGGCAAGAAAGAAATCTATTATTCACAACTCCCCGGTAAGCGCCGATGCATCCGGCAGCGCGGCAAACAGCTCCAGCTGGTCCAGCCGCGCCGGACGGCGGGTCGGCGCCAGCATGCGCTCCATCAAACGCGGGCCGTCCAGCCTGATGCCCCCCAGGTAACGTCCTCCGGCGGTCAGGAAATATCTGGCTCGCTTCAGCACCACCCCCAGCTTCTTCAACTCCACCTCCCCCAACCGTGTGCCACGGCGGGCCTGCACGATGCGCTGGGCCGAGCGCACCCCGATCCCCGGCACCCGCAGCAGCACCTCGTAATCGACCCGGTTGACCTCCACCGGGAACAGCTCCAGGTGCCGCAGGGCCCAGTCGCTCTTGGGATCAAAACGCATGTCCAGATTGGGGCGATCTTCGTCCAGCAGTTCATGGGCGCTAAAACCGTAGAAGCGCAGCAGCCAGTCGGCCTGATAGAGACGATGCTCACGCAGAAGCGGCGGTGTGGGCAGCGCCGGCAAACGCTTATCGCCGGAGACCGGCACAAAGGCCGAGTAATAGACCCGTTTCAGTTCCAGCTTGTTGTAGAGCCCCTCCGTCAGCGTGATGATCTCGCGGTCACTCTCCGGCGTGGCGCCGATGATCAGCTGGGTACTCTGGCCGGCCGGCGCAAAAATTGGCGCGCGGCGGGAATGCTGGCGGGCTTCTTTTGCTTCCACGATCAGGCCGCTGACCTGGCGCATGGGGTTGATCACCGACTCGCGCGGCTTGTCCGGCGCCAGCAGCGCCAGGCTCTGCCGACTGGGAAGCTCGATATTAATACTGACCCGGTCGGCATGGCGCCCGGCTTCGGCTATCAACAGCGGATCGGCGCCCGGCACCAGTTTCAGGTGGATATAGCCGTTGAAGCGCTCCACCTCCCTTAGGCGGCGGGCCACGGCGATCAGCTGTTCCATGGTGTAGTCGGCGGAACGGATCACGCCGGTGCTGAGGAACAATCCTTCGATGTAGTTGCGGCGGTAAAAGTTGATAGTCAGGTCAACGACCTCGTCCGGGGTCATGGCGGCGCGGGGGATATCGTTGGAGCGGCGGTTCAGGCAGTAAGCGCAATCATAGATGCAGGCATTGGTCAGCAGGATCTTCAGCAGCGAGATGCAGCGGCCGTCGGCGGTCCAGCTGTGGCAGATGCCGCTGGAGGTGGTATTGCCGAGAGCGCCGGCCTTGCCGGAGCGGTTGCTGCCGCTGGAGGAGCAGGAGACATCGTACTTGGCGCTGTCGGCCAGGATCTCCAGGCGCTGTTCAAGGGGAAGGGTGATCATGGTGTAGAGTATAACACGGGTATGTGACAGAATGTGTCAGGAGGTATTACTGGTTCAGGATTATGCCGCCTTCTGCAACCTTTCGGCAACCCAGACCTTAATAATCGATTGCCTCGGTACACCAAGTCTCCTTGCCTCTTTGTCCAACTGCTGGATCATCCAGAGCGGAAAGTCAACATTGACCCGCTTTTGATCCTGCTGGGGGCGGCGTGCTTTGGAGATATCCAGATAGCTGGAAATATCTTCACCCTCATCAAATTTTTTATCCAGTTCTTCAGCTTTCATAGATTGCAATCTCCTCTTTTCTGGAGCGACAAACTGAGTTGATCTGCATTATAAATGAAACTGTACCAAATGATCCAGAAGCGGCAGCTTTCTCAGACGGAAATCGCTAGTGTACCGATTGGCCGGATCATGTTCAGTTTCCACCAAACCCATGAACCGGGCGAATTTTTCCAGTGTGCGCCACGAATAGCACCTTCGCAGAGACTCTTCCGGCGTGTAGTACTCA
>JAURXC010000379.1 GCA_030654645.1 Deltaproteobacteria bacterium
CGACCTGTTGGAGCAGGCGCCGATGATGGCGCTGGCGGTGCGGCAGGCCTGGCGCAACGGCGCGCGGATTTTCATCGTCGGCGGCGAGTGCCGGCCGGACGCTTCCTGCCGGGAACTGTTCAAGGCCGAAGCGGTCCTGTCCCTGGCAGATGTCCCCCTGGCCGATGCCAAGCTCCCGGTCGTGATCTGCGGCACCAGGCACAAGGGGCTGGAATCGATCCGCCTTGCCGCCGGAAACGGCGCCGGGGTGGCTTTCATACTGGACGGTCCCAATGCCTTTGGTTGCGCTCTGCTGGCTGGCGAGCAGGGAGCGGTTTCGCTGTCGGAAGCGCTGGCCGGCGGCGGGATCAAGGGTGTCATCGCGCTGGAAGCCGATCTGCCGGACAACCTGCCCGGGGATATCCGGGTGCTGGTCATGGCCGACTGGCTGCCGAATCCTGTTGCGGAGCGGGCCGAGGTCTTTCTGCCGGCCACCAGCTGGGTCGAGATGGCCGGCACCTATGTCAACCACGAGGGGCGCGCCCAGCGCTTCAGCCGGGTGATGCAGCCGGGAGCGCCGATCAGGGGGCTGACCGCGGAACTGCATCCGCCGCGGGTGCATCGTCATGACGCGCCCGGCGGGGAGCTGCTTCCTTCCTGGCGGATTGTCGCCGGTCTTCTGGAACGCCTGGGTGAGGACAACATCGAAGAGCCATTGGACGGTGCCTGGAAACAGCTGCGCGGACTGGGCCCGGCCTCATCGGGGATGAAGATTACGCTGGATACGCTGAAACGGATTGTGCCGGATGAATAAACCCCAGGAATTTTTGCAGCGACTGGATTAAAGAACGCTGTCGGCATGTGCATGGTTTATTTCACGACATGATCGTCAACAACCTTCAGATCTTCAAGGAGTATACAGATGAAAACCGCAATTCTGATGATGGCCCACGGCAGCCGCATTGCCGAGGCCAACGATGCTGCCCGCGAAGTGGCGGCGATGGTAAAGGAGATGACCGGCTTCGAAATTGTCGAGGTCGCGTTCCGCGAACTGCATCAACCCGATATCCAGTCCGGTATCGATGCCTGCGTTGCACGGGGAGCCCAGCGAGTCCTGCTGATGCCCTACTTCCTGTTCATGGGAGCCCATGTGCAGCATGACCTGCCCGAGGAGATCGAGGAGGCCAAAAAACGCCATCCCGCACTGATCATGGAGATGGGCGGCCATCTGGGAGCGCATCGCAAACTGGCCGAAATCGAGAGCGAGCGGATCGGTGAAGCTCTGGACAGGCTGGGGTGGCGCTGATGGATTCACTTGGCATGAAACCCGAGGAAATCGAGGCGGAATCGTTCCGGATCATCGACAGCGAGGCCGGCGAGCATGGCTGGCCCCAGTCGGAATGGCAGGTCGTGCGCCGCGCCATCCACACCAGCGCCGATTTCGAATATGCCGGCTCGATGGTGCTCTCGGAAGGAGTGATCGAGCAGGCGGTTGCCGCGCTGAAGAGCGGGGCCGGCATCGTGACCGACACCAACATGGCCCTGTCCGGCATCGCCAAGGCCCGGCTGGCGCCTTTCGGTTGCAATGTGACCTGCCATGTGTCCGACCCGGATGTGGCCGAGCTGGCTGGTATGCTGGGCGTCACCCGCTCCATCGCCGCGATGCGCAAGGCTGTGGCCGATCCGGCCAACCGCATATTCGTGATCGGCAACGCCCCCACGGCGCTGTTCGAGCTGTTGCGTCTGATGCGGGCGGGGCAGGCCGAACCGGCCCTGATCATCGGCCTGCCGGTAGGCTTCGTCGGCGCCGAGGAGAGCAAGAACGCTCTGGCCGCCGGAGGGCACGAAGTCCCCTTCATCACCAACATCGGCCGCAAGGGGGGCTCCAACGTGGCTGCCGCCGTGGTGAACGCGCTGGCGATCCTGGCAGGTGAAAACCTTTAGTGTGATGCAGGCAGCTTTGGAACTGTGGATAAATTTGGAGGCCATATAAATGAACAGAATACGTTTTGTTGAGATTGAAAACTTCAAAACATTCACCGGAAAGCTGCATATAGATCTTGGCCATCCCGCTGTCCTGATTGGGCCTAATAATGCGGGTAAAACAAGCGTCATACAGGCACTGGCACTCTGGAGTCGCGGTGTCAAATCCTGGTACGAGAAAAAGGGGGAGCCGCGCACAAAGGAAACTCGTGAGCGCCTCTCAGCCGGTATCAACCGTCTCAATATTCTCGATGTGCCGGTGTCTGAAAATCGCTTCTTCTGGAATGGGACAAGGGTCAGAAAGGGTAATACTCCCATTGAACTGATCATCAACGTAGGTATTGAATTGCACGGCGTGGTCAAGGACTGCCGTCTTATTTTTACTTATCGTGACTCGGAGGTCATTTACTGCAAACCGTGCCCTGAAACGGTAAGGGACGAAGAGTTGCTCAAGCACGCGGCAGACCTTCAATTCCACCTGCTTTATCCCATGTCCGGCATTATGTCCGGGATTTCAGCCGATACAGAAGAGACGCCCCTTCCTGATGGACGAATTAGTGTATATCTTGGACAGGGGCAGACAGCCCAGGTCCTACGCAACATCTGCTATAAAGTCATTGAGCAGGATGAGAAAAACGGTTCAAAAGATTGGGGTGAAATTGTTCAGCTCATTAAGCGCCTGTTTTTGATAAATCTCGGCAAGCCGATTTTCAATGAAGTGCGCGGCAGTCTTATGATGAGCTACAAACAGCCGGGAGTGGATAGTGACCTGGATATATCGCTTGCCGGCAGGGGTTTACAGCAGATTCTCCTGATACTTGCCTATCTCTACTGGCACAAAAACTCCCTTCTTCTTGTTGATGAGCCGGACGCACATCTTGAAATTCTGCGGCAGAAACAGGTTTATGAGATCTTAAAACATGTTGCTGATAAAAACATGTGCCAAGTCGTAATTGCAACCCACTCGGAAGTGATTCTTGACGATGCCGTCGATAATAATTTGACCTTGCTCCTGCACGGCGAGGCTGTGAATCTGGCCAAACAGCAGGATATGAAAAATGCCCTGCGAACATTCGGTATCGAACATTATTACAATGCCAAAGTGCACCCCCGCATACTGTATGTAGAAGGGAACACGGACATCGAAATGCTGCGGGCGCTTGCGGAAAAGTTGAATCACGCTGCTTTGGATGTTTTGTCCGGCAAACTTAACTGTTACTACGTCTGCAACACAGAATCCGAAGACACATTGGAAAACCGACTGGATCGTGTAGGTGGTGCGTTCGGAAAGTACGAGTCGCATTTCCACACGCTAAAACGATTTGTCTCTGATTTTAAGGGGATTGGCATTTTTGACGGAGATGGAGCATCGAAGCCGGATAAAGAGACGGACGGACTTGTTGTAACTTACTGGAAGCACTATGAACTTGAGAACTACTTTATCTCGCCTGATTTGCTGTGCAAATATGCCGCAGCGCGATTTGGTGAAATTGGTGAGTTATTTCAACAACCGCTCACTGACCTGTTCAGGCAGACCGTGGACCAGTGTCTTCTGACAATGGTGTTTTCCGGTGACGTCCCGCAACTTGAGGAATTCCATAGAGCAAGCCCAGGGCTTAAGCGGACGCTTCTCAAGTCCGTAAAGATGAGTGAGTTTGCGGAGATGGTATTCGGTGAGTATGCCAGACAACAAAGGCAGCCGATTTTGTTGAACAAAGGTGAATTTTACAAGCTTGTGGAGTTAATAAGTCCGGATGATGTTGCGGGGGAAGTTCGTGAAAAGCTGGATCTGTTAGTAAAACAGCTTGAATTACCAGGAGAGTGACGACAATCATACGCGGAAAAGCAGTTTATTACCGCAAAGACGCAAAGTACGCTAAGAAAACCAAGAAAAACAAAAGCGAAAAAATATCTGGTTTAAATCCAAAGACTTAAAATCTAAAATCATTTACCGCAAAGGCGAAAAGGACGCAAAGAAAACCAGAAAATCAGAGGCTGAACGAATTCTTGGTTTAAATTCAAAGACTCAAATCGTTTGTTTTTTGCCTTACCCCTTAAATCTTTTGACTCTGTCTTTCTTGGCGTTCTTTGCGTCTTTGCGGTGAAAATGCCTTTGATTCTATGCTGGTTTTATAAAGGATAAAAATATGAATATCGAAGAACTAGGCAATGCCATTATTGGCGCTGCAATTAAGGTACATAGAGTTCTGGGGCCAGGTTTACTGGAATCCGCATACCAGAAATGCCTGGAATATGAACTTCGCAAAACAGAGCTGCGTGTCGAATGTGAGCTTGCGCTTCCGGTGTGCTATGAATCTCTTCAGATTGATGCAGGTTACCGAATTGATATGCTCATAGAAGGATTGATAATTATTGAAAACAAGGCGGTGGAGCGTTTATTGCCGATCCATGAAGCCCAGCTATTAACATATCTGAAAATGAAGGGTTGTCGTCTCGGTTATCTGCTCAACTGGAATGTTCCAATACTTAGAGATGGTATCAAACGGATGGTTTGCAATCTATGAGCGATATATTGTGTCTGACAAAGTGGCGTTCAAAGGGAGCAAGCAGTTCACACCGTTTATGATCAAAGACACATTCAAAGACAAAACCTTGAATTTCATGCTGGACGAAGGAGGCGACAAGGAGTTTGGCCGTTCAATGAATACCATTGGCGAAACCTCTTACCACCTCGATCTGAGCACACGTGATTGGTTCGTGTTCGACGATTGCTTTGGCACCTTGGAAGAAAAAATGCTGATTCAATTCGTTAAATATGTCGTCTGGGGTTTTCCGTTTTATAACGACGAGCAACGAGACAAAGAATTCACAGTGGCATTTGCTTCGCATTTGGAACAAAAACCGTGAAACGGGTTTTGCGCTCCGGCTATACCACCGGCGCCTGTGCTGCCGCCGCCGCCAGGGGCGCTGCGCTGATGCTGGCCCGGCAGGAGCTGGTCAGCGAGGTCACGATCGAAATGCCGGGTGGTGAATCCGCCACCTTTTCGCTGCATGGCCAGGTTTTCACCGGAAACTACGCCACCTGTTTCGTGATCAAGGATGCCGGTGATGATCCCGATGTGACCAACGGTGCCGAGGTTCATGCCAGCGTGTCGCGGTCGTCCCATCCCCACCCCCACACTCCCCTTGAAGGGGAGGGTGTAGTCCTGATCACCGGCGGAACAGGAATCGGCAGGGTTACCAAACCGGGATTGGCGGTTCCGCCCGGCGAATGGGCCATCAACCCGGTTCCGCGCCGGATGATTCAGCAATCGGTCAGAAGTGTTCTGTCAGAATTCAACCTTCAGCATTCAACCCTCAGCATTATTATTTCGATACCCGACGGCGAGCAGCGAGCCCAAAAAACCCTCAACGCCCGCCTGGGCATTGTCGGCGGACTTTCGATCCTCGGCACCACCGGCATCGTGCGCCCGATCTCGGCCAAGGCCTGGACCGATACCATCGATGCCGCGCTGGACGTGGCCAGGGCCTGCGGTTGCGAGAACGTCGTGCTCTCCACCGGCCGCACCAGCGAACTTGCGGCCCAGCAGCATTTTCCATCTCTTCCCGAAGAAGCCTGCATCATGATGGGTGACCACGTGGCCCATGCCTTGCGGGCCTGCGCCCAACGCGGTTTCATGCAGCCGGTCATCGCCTGCCAGTTCGCCAAACTGCTCAAGATCGCCTGCGGGCATCCCAATACCCATGCCGCCGCATCGCAACTCGACCTGGCAAAGCTGCGGAGATGGACCGAACAGGCGGGTTTTCCCCACCGGATTCTCTCGATCATAACCAATGCCAACACCGCCCGCGAAATCGCGATCACCAGTGCTTTCGACCCCGGTCTGATGGAGCTTGTCGCCGGCCACGCGCTACAGGCCTCTGCGCTGCACGCGCCAGGTATCTCGGCGCTTCCGCTGCTCTGCGGGTATGATGGCGCCGTCATATTTCAATACTCAAAAACCCGGAATTGATAACTATCACCAAGTTGGCGGTTTACGGCCGAAATGTTGGCGCTCTCTTCCTCTGCCAGCGTCAATTGCGGTTCAGGCATTATATTTGCTTTAATATCGCTTAAGGTCTGGCTGTCGTCGGAAATAACCCCGTCAGCCGGATTCACTGTACCGGTTTTTTACAGGGCACTGTTTTTACAGTCAAAAAACGCGACTCGGTATCCGCTGTTTTTCGGGTAACTCATGAACAGATCACACCGTTACATAACCTCGCTGCTCATGACCGTGGTCTACCTGCTGATCGTCTTCAGTCCACTGGCCCCGCTGGCGATGCAGTCGAATCTGAATGTCCATGCCCATGGCGGCGAGTGTTCCGGCGACTGCAGGATCGATGGCTGTTCTCCCGAGCGCAGTGCCGCGCATACCTGTTGCTGCTGGCAGAGCAGGAAAAAAAACACCGGCGACGCCTTTACGGGTTCAGCGGGCGATTGTTGCGGAACCAAACCGGCACGAGCTGTTTCAATATCGGCCGTGCACTGTCCTTCTACCGTCGCGCATGACGATCACGATGAGCATGGAACCGTTTCGTCATCCGCCGGCACAACTCAAAACAAAAACCAGCCGACCAGCATCGGCACCCTTCCTTGCGGCAGCGGAAAACATATCGCCCTGTGGGGAGCGGAGAATGTGCAGCACCTGCCCTATCATTTCTCCGGAGAGATCCCTCTTCAACTGGAGAACAGTATTCCGCAGCCAGAGCCGGGATACATGATTTCCCGCCATAACGAACCGCCCGACCCACCCCCCAGACGCTCCCCCTTGTCATGAAGCATCCCGATTAGTCTCTACAATACGAGATTTCCACGCCTGATGTGCGCCGTTTCCGTCCGTGCGCTCGACGCACGTAGTCCCATCACAGTCTGCTGCTGATGATCCGGGCGAGGAGTCTCACTTTTACAGGATTCAGGCACGTTGTCCGTTGTGACATCGTGATGATACCGGAGAGGGGTATATTACCCATGGAAACCAGGCACCAACAGATGTTGGCCAAGGTTCTGTCCCGGGCAATGAGTCCTTCGTCGGTCTGTATGCATAACGAATTGAGCGATTTCAAGGGTGGCAAGCTTCTGTCCCAGCTTACCTTCGAGGATTTTCAGGTTCTTTCCGCATACGCCAGACGAACGATGCAACCGGTCCGCAAGCCGGTTGCAGATGAGCCTGTCTGACAGATTTTACTTCTAAAACAACTTCCGACTCATTCCGTTTGTGCCAGGGCGGAGTGAGTCGGAGCTACCAGGCTTTTTACAAGGAGGATTCGATGAACCATTTTATTTCACTGCTGGCCGGCACTGCATTGATTGTTTCCAGCACCCTGCCGGCATTAGCCGAAACTGTGCTGGATGAAATTACCGTCAGGGGCAGCAAGGAACCGGCGCAGGAGGAGAGCCTTTCCGTGCGCGAGATTCGCGAAAGCCCCGCCAGGGATATGGGCGAAGCTATGAAAAGCATTGAGGGGGTTTCCTCGGTCCGCAAGGGAGCCATCGCCAACGATCCAGTGATCCGCGGTTTTCAGAAGGACAATATCAACGTGCTGATCGACGGCATGCGCATTCATGGCGCCTGCCCTTCGCGTATGGATCCTCCCTCGTTCCATGTGGATTTTGCCGAGGTTGACAAGGTGCGAGTGGTCAAGGGGCCCTATGATCTGAGCAACCCCGGCAGCATGGGCGGTATGATCGATGTGACTACCCGCAAGCCACGCCAGGGGTGGGGCGGTGACCTGTCCCTGACTTACGGTTCCTGGGACACCGTCAACGCTTCCGCAATCGGTTCCTACGGCGGCGACCGTTTCGATGCTCTGTTGGGATATGCCTACAAGTATTCCGGTGTGCCGGAAGCCGGCGACGGCAAGCGCATCACCGATGTCTATCCGGCGACCAGTCCCAACCGCTACCGGAGTAGTGCCATCGATTCCCACGCCTATGAGATCAACACCGGCTGGTTGAAGTTCGGTTACAAGCCGACCGCAAATTCACGTACCGAGCTGGCCTACAGTTACCAGGACGCCGATCATGTGCTCTATCCCTATCTGAAGATGGATGCCGACTATGACCGCACCAACCGCCTGAACTGGAACTACAACGTCAAGGACATTTCAGCCACCATCCGTGAAGTTAAATTGCAGGCCTATTGGGACCGGGTCGGCCATCTGATGGATGATCGCCTGCGCATGAGTTCCACGGCGAGCATGATGGTCACGCGCCCCTACTCGATGCAGACCGATGCGCGCACCGAGGTCATCGGCGGCAAGGCCGCCACAACCATCAAATTGGCTGGCGGCGAGTTCAGTGGTGGCATGGATTATTACACCCGCAACTGGAACGCGCTAAACCAGCGCGCCATGTACACCGCCGCTGTTCCTTACAGCACCCTGAACATGATTCCGGATGTCTATGCCGATAACCTGGGAGTGTACGGCGAGTATGAATACCCGCTGGCCGAGACGCTTCGTCTCAGGGGGGGACTGCGTGGCGACTTTACCTGGGTCAAGGCTGATAACGGCAATCCGCTGGTCACGGCCGGGACCAACACCGACTTTCAGAATGTCAGCGCCAATCTGCAGCTGACCTATACCCCGGTCAAGGGACTGGACCTGTTCCTCGGCTTCGGGCGCGGTACGCGCACTCCCGATCCGGAGGAGTTGTACATCATCGTGCCGGCCGCGCCGCCGGCGGTAACCTGGAAAGGCAATCCGGACCTGAAGTCCACCGTCAACCACCAGGCCGACCTGGGAATGAAATTCAGCGCTGAGCGCTATTATGTTTCCGCGTCGTTCTTTTACAGCGACCTGACTGACTATGTTAATTTTTACACTCCTTCGGCGACATCGAAGAGTTATCAGAACATCCATGCCCGCATGTGGGGCGGCGAACTCGGCAGCCAGGTATCACTGCCTATGGATATCTATCTGAAGGGCGCGATGTCCTATACCCAGGGAGAAAACCTGACTGACGACCGCCCGCTCTCGGAGATTCCGCCGCTGCGAGGTTTGATTGCGGTCCGATACGACAACGGCACCTTTTTCGGTGAGTTGACCGAAAACCTGACCAGGGAACAGGACCGGGTCGATGGTGGTCTGAATGAAGCGAAAACCGCCGGCTGGGCCACCACCGACATCAAGTTCGGCTACAATTACCGTGCCCTGTCGTTGTACGCCGGCGTGAACAACCTGTTTGACCAGTATTATGTCAGCCACCTTTCCTATCTGCGCGACCCGTTCTCATCAGGAGTCGGGGTCAAGGTGCCTGAAAACGGTCGGAACTTTTATCTGACTGCAACTTACCGTTTCTGAGCTCTTTCCCGAGGGGGGCCGCGGCCCCCCGCAAGGCGGATGTGATGATTCCTTATATGGGTCACAATAACGCTATTGACCGCTATTTCTGGAGAGCCGTGCCGCTCTCGCTGTTGCTGCATCTTCTGTTGGGGGTGTGGTTTGCCAGGGGGATTACGGTCATGCGGCAGGTGGCCACACCACAGGTGATATCGGTCGAGTTACGAGAGGCACCCCCTTCGCCCCGGCCACCGCCGGCGGCAAGGCCGCGGGAGCCGGCGCTTCGCCCCATGGCCGCTCCGGTTGTACGTGCCAAGGCTCCTGTAATCCGTCCGCCATCTCCGCAACTGCCAAATGTCAGCCGGCAAGTGCCGCCCGCTGTTCATGTTCCGGAAGCACCAGTGGAGGCGCCGCTGCATCCGCTGGCTCAGGCCGCTGTCGTACGTCCAACGGATATGCATAAGATGGCTACTTCGATGCCGGCGCTGACTGTCAAGGCAGACGCCAAAGTCGTGCGACCGGTCGAGCAGGCGGTGCCGGCGAAGGATACGGGGCGCGCGGAAGCAGTCGCCAAAGCATATTTTTCAAGGGTCCGCTCGCATCTGGAGCGGAACAAGGAATACCCGGCCCTGGCTCTCAGGGGGAGGCTCGAAGGGACCGTCACGGTCCGATTTACCATTCGAAATGACGGATCCGTCGGCTCGGCCGGAATCGTAAAAAGTTCAGGTTATAACCTTCTTGATCAGTCCGCCTTGAGAACCGTGCATATCTCGGCGCCGTTCCCGAACCCTCCGGAGACTCCGGGTTTCAGGGAAACCAGCGTCAGCGTGCCGCTGGTATATAAAATGGATCTGTAACCCCGTTGAATTGTTTATGTATAATTTTGTATATTCACGTCGTAGAATATGTATCGTTTTTTTTTATTTTGTAAGTTATATTGCAAACTCAAATTAGAATATTAAAAGGAGAACAACCATGAAAAGATTATTACTTCTTGTCGCTGTATCCTGTGTCGTTTACATTGGCACGGCCTTGGCGGAGCATAAGCCTGGTCACATGGAAGGGCATCAGCACGGCGCCGCCGTTGCCGCGTCCGAGTCGATGCATGCCGACGTGAAGAAGCATAACGCCTGTGCGCATTGCGGTATGGACCGTGAAAAATTTTCCCATTCCCGGATGCTGGTAACCTATGCGGACGGCACCTCCGTTGGAGTCTGCAGTATCCACTGCACAGCGATTGAGCTGAAGGCCAGCAAGGGCAAACCGGTCAAGTCGCTGGAAGTTGCGGACCTGGACAGCAAAAAACTGATCGATGCCGAAAAAGCCTTCTGGGTGATCGGTGGCGACAGAAAAGGGGTCATGACCAAGACTCCGAAATGGGCCTTTGCCAAGAAAAGCTCCGCTGAGGCTTTCATAAAGAAGAGCGGTGGCAGGCCGGCAACCTACAAAGAGGCGTTGGCCCTGGCTGAAAAGGATTAGTGTTCCATGTATCGAATCATCATAATATTGGTTCTGGCATGCGCCATGACGGTTACGGGCGCACATGCTGCCGGCAAGGGGGGGAACCCGGTCCCCCTCAACGCCAAGTGTCCGGTTTGCGGCATGTTCGTGGCCAAATACCCGGATTGGACCGCCACTGCCAGCTTCAAAGACGGTACCACCCATTACTTTGACGGTCCCAAGGACCTGTTGACATACTATCTGGATCCGACGCGGTATGCGAGGGGCAGGCGTCAGGCCGACATTGCCTCAATGACCGTGAAAGAGTATTACTCTTTGGGGATGATCGATCCGCGTGGGGCTTTTTTCGTGCTTGGCAGCGATGTCTATGGTCCGATGGGGAGCGAGCTGATACCGTTCAAAACCCAGAAGGACGCAATGGCATTCAAGATTGACCACAAGGGCAAACGCATTATCCGCTTCAACGAGATCACCAGTCAGTTGATCAAAACCCTGAACTGATAACGAAGAAAACCATGCGCCGATCGATCCAATTTATGGTTTTTACCACCGTCAACCTGGCGCTGTTCAGCCTGCTCCCGCTGCATGCCCGTATTGCTCAAAGCACGGCCGACGCCGAATTGATAGCTCAGACGGCGCCATTGCGAAGGCTGCAGTTGACCGACCTCTGTCTTTCCAGCGAGGCGCGTTATACCCGTCATCTCTCGCAGGCGGACCGCCATGCGCCATTTCAGGAACATCCGCTGGCGCTGGAACATTTTCCTTCCGGATCCATGATCCTGCCATCCATGCAACCACGCGAGACCCCATGAATATTCATTTTGAACGGCACCTGAATATCCTGGATTTTACACTTTCATCGCTTCTGCGGCGGAAGGGGAAGAATTTTTCCCTGTTGACGATGTATCTGCTGGTGATCTTCATGCTGGCTTCGCTGGTGTTCTTCGTAACCGCGCTGAAGCGCGAGGCGGCCATTCTCCTCAGGGATGCCCCGGATATGGTCGTTCAGCGACTGGTGGCCGGACGGCAGGATCTGGTTCCCGCCCAGTATGCCGAGTCGATCGCTTCGATAAGGGGGGTCAACGGAGTTCGCCCCCGATTGTGGGGTTACTACTACGATGGTTTGAACGGAGCCAACTATACCATCGTTGCCGATGACTATATGGCGTCCTCACCGGAAAGTGCCGTGATCGGCAATGGTCTTGCCAGGTCGCGCAGCATGGTTGTCGGTGATTTGCTGCCGTTGATAAGCTATGACAAAGCGCCGCTGATGCTGCAGATCAGGAGTATCCTGCCGGGTGAGTCGGACCTGATGGCGGCCGACCTGATCGTGATCACATCCGAGGATTTTCGCACACTGTTCAAGTTTCCGGCCGGATTGGCCACTGATCTGGCGGTGGATGTTGGCAACCCCAAGGAACTGGCCACCGTTGCATCCAAGATCGCCCAGCAATTTCCCGACTCCCGTCCGATCCTGAAAAGCGAGATCCTTCGCACCTACCAGGCCATATTCGACTGGCGGGGTGGCATGGTCGTGATCATCCTGGCCTCGGCGTTGCTTTCGTTCATAATCTTCGCCTGGGACAAGGCCACCGGCCTCTCGGCCGAAGAGCGCAAGGAGATCGGCATTCTGAAGTCGATCGGCTGGAGCACTTCCGATGTGCTGTTGCTCAAATTCTGGGAAGGGGTGGTTATTTCGTTAACGGCATTTTTGCTGGGAGTTGTTCTGGCCTACGGGCACGTTTTCTTTCTGTCAGCGCCGATCTTTGCCCAGGCGCTGAAAGGATGGTCAGTGATTTATCCTGATTTCCGGTTGTCTCCGAATGTGGATGGTTACCAGCTGGCGGTTCTCTTTTTTCTGACGGTGGTTCCTTATACGGCTGCAACAGTGATTCCCTGCTGGAGGGCGGCCACGACCGACCCTGATTCAGCGATGAGGTCCTGACGTGATTGAACTGTCATCTGTTACCAAAACCTTCAACAGCGGGAAACCCAACCAGTTCACGGCGGTGGACAATGTCAGTCTGACAATTGAACCGCAAAAAGTTACCGTTCTGAAAGGGCCGAGCGGGTCAGGTAAAACCTCGCTGCTGACCGTGATCGGCTGCATGGCCCGGCCAACCTCCGGGAGGATTTTCCTGCGCGGGATCGAGGCGGCCCTGAAGTATCAGCATGAAAGTGACGGACTGGTCGAGATTACCAGCCTGCCGGAGAGTTTTCTCAATGATATCAGGCGAGCCACTTTCGGATTCATCTTCCAGCAATTCAACCTGATCAAGGGGATCAGCGTGCTGGAAAACGTGATGCTGCCGGCTTATCCGTCAGGAGAAAGACGCAACGATATCCGTTGCAGAGCATTGGAACTGCTGGAGATGTTCGGCATCACCCGCCACGCCGGACAGCGGGTGGAACTGCTCTCGGGCGGCGAACAGCAGCGTGTCGCCATCGCCAGGGCGTTGATCAACAATCCTTCCATCATAATTGCCGATGAACCGACCGCCCACCTGGATTCAAAGCTCTCCTACGAGTTCATGGCAATCATCGAAAAGCTGAAAAATGCCGGGAAAACTATCATTATCGCCAGTCACGACCCGATCGTATTTGACTCCATGTTGACCGACATGCTGATTGAAATGCGGGATGGCTCCATTGTAGAAAGCCGGAGACGCTCATGATCATGCATCCCGCCGCCCTGGCGCTTCTGGCTACCGCCCTGCTGGTTTCGGGCATGGGAGTGCATGCCGGCTACCAGGGCATGCGCATCCTGGCAAAGTGGGATATCCGCAGCGGCAGCGAATTGCAGCTGGAGCTGGAACGCAAGACATATCTGGTCTCGACTGTGATGAGCAATATCCTGGTTTTCCAGTTGATGTCGCTTTTCCTTTACATCTATACCGCCGACAGCCTCTATCCGCTGTTCACCGGAGCCATGTGCGCGGCCGGCTCTCTCAATGCAAATTCCTTCGGTTATCCTGTGCTGTCACTCAAAGTACTGAATTTTCTCCTGGCGGGGGTCTGGCTGATTGTAAACTACGCCGACAACAAGGGGTACGACTACCCGCTGATCAAGATCAAATATGAACTGCTCAATCTTCTGATCCCTCTATTGATGCTGGAAAGCTTCCTGCTGCTGGGCTATTTTGCCGGCATAAAACCGGATATCATCACCTCCTGCTGCGGCAGCCTTTTCAGCCATGAGTCCGGCAGCTTCAGCGGCGAAATCGCGGCTCTGCCACACATCCCGATGAAAATAGCCTTCTTTTCCAGTATGGCGCTGACCCTTGCCAGCGGATTGTTCTTCTGCCTCAAGGGGCGGGGGGGAAATCTGTTTTCTGTTTTAGCCACCCTCACGTTCCTGATATCGGCCGCCGCGCTGGTGTCGTTCATCTGTCTCTATTTCTATGAACTGCCGACCCATCACTGCCCGTTCTGTCTGCTGCAGAAGGAGTATGGTTACGTCGGATACGCCATGTACGCAACGCTGCTGTGCGGCGGAGTGGCCGGGTTGGGGACCGGAGTGCTGATGCCGCTCAAAAAGCATGGCAGCATGGCGCGGATCATCCCGCCGTTGCAGCGCCGGTTGGCGCTGGTGACGATTGTCTGCTATCTGCTGTTCACCTCGATTGCGTCCTGGAAGATGTATTTTTCTGCGCTGCGGATGGGGTGAAAAATTTCATGTTATAAATTTATTTCTTGTGGTACGCTTTTGGTACTCAAACAGGTATCGAAAAGGGTGCATAAATGAATGCTATTCCGGCACAGGAAATCAAGCGGCGAGGTATTGCCGCATTGGACGATATCATCGCCAACGGTGATGTGCACATCATCCGCAACAACCAACCCCAGTATGTTGTTCTGTCTGAAAAGCGTTACCAGGAGCTGGTGGCAGAGGCCAATGAGGCCTATCTGGCGCGGGTAAGGGCTTCGTTGAAGGACGTCAAGGCTGGCCGGGTGAAAAAATTTGCAACGGCGGATGAACTGCTCATGGCGCTAGATTCGGAAGACGACGACTGATGTATAGTATCACCACACCACGGCAGTTTCTCCGTCAGGCCCGCAGATTCTTCAAGAAACATCCCGACCTCAAGCCCCGCTTTGCCGAAGTTATCAATGAACTGCAACTCGACCCGTTTCAACCCGCTTTGAAGCTGCATCCGCTGGGTGGAAAACTCAGCGGATGCCATGCCGTCAGCCTCACCTACAGTTACAGAATTACTCTGACATTGCTTGTAACCGACCTGGAGATCATACTTCTCGACATAGGCAGCCATGACGAGGTGTATCGCTGAGAGTTCTCGCAAAACGTTTTCCATTCTGTCCTTGCCCATAAGTCGTTATTAGTTTATCTTCTCCAACCAGTTCCATCGAAAAGGCACAGCACGGGCAACCGTGTGTCGCAAAGCTACCATCCCACCGGGATAGAGGGGTTGTCGAAATGGCAGGAGTCAGGCCCAGCATCAATTTATAACGCCGCTTTTCCGGTTCTTAATGATCGGGGGAGTGGCGTTTTTTTTGTTCTGATAATTCAGATGGAGGTCTGGTTATGAAAATACTTTGGTCGAAACTCTTACTGCTTACCTGTATTTTGTTCTTGGCTATTCCTACAGAATCTTTTGCAGTTTTGGACGGAAGCTGTTATGGCGTTTCAATTTATGAAATAAAAAACACTTTGGAAGCCAATTTTATGGATGTCGGGGTTTATGTACATGATGGATATCCTGAAACATCCTACGGCTCCGGCTGGATTGATGATTCCTATAACGATAAGATAAACGGATTTTAAAAACATTGTAGCCAAAACTTCCTGTATCCATTAATTTATGCCGTAATGGGGTATTGCCCATTTGCCTGTATAGTGGTAATGTCAACGTGGAGGTAATGGAGATGCTATTGCAAACGGATACAAGACGCAGAATTACCCTGCCGCCTAACTCTGGAATTAAACCGGGTGATGCGATCGATATGGAAATCCTTGAAGACGGACGTATCATGCTTATTCCTGTTGAGGCCGTTCCTAAACATCAGCTTTGGGCTTGGACAACGGAAAGCAAGAACGCTATCGAAGCCTCGATTCTGGATCCAAGGCCGTCGATTGTGATCGAAACGTCTGTGCAGTCTGAGAATGTGGCAAAACGGTGGGCGAATGAGAGTTGAAATTCGTCCAGCTTTTGATGAGGCGGTTATGGCTGCTGAGCTACCGATAAGGAAAGCGGCTGCAAAGATGCTTAACTTGCTGCAGTCACTGGAATTGGTTCAACTTTGGAAGTACCCCGGACTGAATTTCGAAAAACTGCATGGCATGATCGAGCCGCTTTCCGGTGAGCAGCTATATTCCATCAGGGTGACAGGCAGCGCTCGGGCCATTACTTGCCTAGTGAACGGGCCGACAATTGTGCTGATAACCCTTCATACCCAGCATGACAATGCTTATCGTAGATAGTTTCCGTTCTGACAAAAGTTTTTAGATTCCGTCCAGCTATTGTCCGTGTGTGTCTGTGGCAAAAAAGGTTTGAAGGCTTCTGATCTTCTACCAGTAGTAATCAGAAGGTTACTGGACTAACCCCGCCCCCGCCGGAATTGACCGCGCGGGGGCGTTTTTTTTCTCCCCAGCACAAAAAAATATGCTAGTATTCCGATTTCTTTACGCCAGCTCATGGAGGTTGCCATGCCACAATTCTTTGAAGGAAATCTTGACGCCAAAGGCCAGAAGATCGGTATCGTTGTCAGCCGTTTCAACAGTTTTATCTGCGAACGCCTGCTGGAGGGCGCGGTGGACGCGCTGGTGCGCCATGGCGCCGATGATGCCGATATCAGCGTTGCCCGCGTTCCGGGCGCTTTTGAAATCCCCCTGGCCGCCAGGAAGATGGCCGATAGCGGAAAATACGACGCGCTCATCTGCCTGGGCGCGGTTATCCGTGGCTCCACGCCGCATTTCGACTATGTGGCTTCTGAAGTTTCCAAGGGGGTGGCCAGCGTGTCGCTTGACAGCGGCGTGCCGATCGCCTTCGGCGTGCTGACTACCGATACCATCGAGCAGGCCGTGGAACGGGCCGGAACCAAGGCCGGCAACAAGGGCTTCGAGGCGGCGGTGACCGCCATCGAAACAGTCAATCTGTTCAAGGCGCTTAAATAATGGGACTGAGGCGAGAAGCGCGTGAGCTGGCGCTGCAGATGCTCTATGCACTGGATGCGAATTCATCGGCCGGGGTGCGGGATACTTTTGTGGCTTTCCGTGAAGAACAGGACGAGGTGACCGCCAGGGTCAGGGTGTTTGCCGAAGAGCTGGTGCAGGGGGTCATGAGCCGGCGGGACGAGATTGATGAAGCCATCAAGGCCCGCTCCAAGAACTGGGCTCTGGCCCGCATGCCGCGCGTGGACCTGAACGTGATGCGTCTGGCGGCCTACGAGCTGATGTATTGCCCCGACATCCCCAAGAAGGTCAGCATCAACGAGGCGATCGAGATCGCCCGCCGTTTCGGCGACAAGGAATCACCGGCTTTCGTGAACGGTATTCTGGACGAGATCGAGGCCTGTGCAAAAACTGAAACAACCGGCGAGGAACAATGAACGATATAAAAGTAGGTCTGATAGGATTCGGCAATATCGGCGCGGGCGTTGTCAAGCTGCTGCGCGATAATGCCGACGTTATCCGCAACAAGGTCGGAACCGGGATCGTGCTGAAACGTATCGCCGATCTGGACATAACCAGCGACCGGGGTGTCGCGGTCGATTCCTTGATTATGACTACCGATGTCAACGAGATCTTCAATGATCCCGAAATTTCCGTCGTGATCGAACTGATCGGCGGTTATGAGCCGGCCAAGAGCTTCGTGCTGAAGGCGATCGAAAACGGCAAGCATATCGTCACCGCCAACAAGGCCCTTCTGGCGCTGCATGGCAACGACATCTACTCCGCCGCCGCCCGCAAGGGGGTCGAGGTGCAGTTCGAGGCTTCCGTCGGCGGCGGCATTCCGGTACTGACCGCGATCAAGAGCAACCTGGCGGCCAACCGTTTCGGCAGCGTCTTTGGCATCATGAACGGCACCTGCAACTATATCCTGACCCGCATGACCCAGGAAGGGGCCGACTTTGCCGAGGTGTTGCAGGCGGCCCAGGATCTGGGCTACGCCGAGCCGGACCCGACCTTCGATATCGAGGGGGTTGACACGGCCCACAAGCTGGCGGTGCTGGTTTCGCTCTGCTTCGGCACCCGCATTGATTTCAACGCTATCTACACCGAGGGCATCACCAGCATCAGCGGACTGGATGTGAAGTTTGCCAAGGAGTTCGGTTATCGCATCAAGCTGCTGGCGATCGGCAAGTTTTGCGACGGACAGGTGGAAGCCCGCGTGCATCCGACCATGATTCCGCTGCACAACCCGCTGGCCGATGTGAACGGGGTCTTCAACGCCATCCGCCTGACCGGTGATTTTGTCGGCCCGGTGATGTTCTACGGCCGCGGCGCCGGACAGAACCCGACCGCCAGCGCGATTGTCGGCGATCTGATCGGCCTGGCCCGCAGCATTCAGGCCGGAGCCGGGCGTCGCATGGCTCCGCTCGGTTTTCTGGATGCCTCGGTAACCGACCTGCCGATCAAGCCGATGGCCGAGATCGTCAGCAAGTACATGCTCCGTTTCAGTGCGCTGGACAAGCCGGGAGTGCTGGGAGCCATCGCCGGATCGCTGGGCAAGCACGGCATCAGCATCGAGTCGATGGTCCAGACCGCCCATGAGGCAGATGACTCGGCCCCGGTGCCGATCGTGATCATGACCCACGAAGCACGGGAAGGTTCAATACAGCTGGCATTGTCTGAAATCGACCAGCTTGACATAATCTGCCAGAAAACCGCTTTCATTCGGATAGAGGACAATCTGGAATAATACTGAAATTATTTGGGAGGGAACCATGAATACCAAAATTCTGCTCAGCGAAGATCAGATCCCCAAACAGTGGTACAACATCATCCCCGATATGCCCGGCCCGCTGGCGCCGGTCATCAACCCCCAGACCCTCAAGCCGGTCACTCCGGAGGACATGCTGGCGATTTTCCCCATGTCCCTGATCGAGCAGGAGATGTCTCCCAACCGCTGGATCGACATCCCCGACGAAGTTCGCGACATCTACAGGCTGTGGAGGCCGTCGCCGCTGTTCCGGGCCCACCGGCTGGAGAAGGCGCTGGGAACACCGGCCAAGATCTATTACAAGTACGAGGGCGTTTCGCCGGCCGGTTCACACAAACCCAACTCGGCCATCCCCCAGGCCTACTATAACAAGCAGGCCGGCATCCGCCGCCTGGCAACCGAGACCGGCGCCGGTCAGTGGGGCAGTTCCCTGGCGCTGGCCTGTTCCATGTTCGGCCTGGAATGCACCGTCTACATGGTCAAGGTTTCCTGCAGCCAGAAGCCTTACCGCAAGAGCATGATGCAGCTGTGGGGGGCGCA
>JAURXC010000384.1 GCA_030654645.1 Deltaproteobacteria bacterium
CTTCAGGATCGACACTCCCGGATGCCGGCCGACGCCGGCCGGCCTTGGAAGGCTCTTGAAATATTTTGCCGCGCAGACCAGCGAAATCAGCGAATAGGCCAGAGCCGGCAGGATGACGATGAATGGAAGCAGTGTGAATAACATGTCAGCAGGCTTTCTGGATGATGATGCAGTATGGCGCATCGCAGGCGACATTCAGTTGCCCCATGCGCCAGCTATGGTATTTGCGGGGATCGAGGGCGGCGGCCCAGCCGTCAACCGCCTGCCGTTCTTCGTCGCCGCCGCTGTGGCCCGGATAGATCGTCATCAGCACGACTCCAGTCGGCGCCAGCAGTTGCAGCGACTGTTCGAGAGCGTTCAGGGTAGTCTCCGGACGGGTGACAACCGCCCGATCACCGCCGGGCAGGTATCCCAGGTTGAACATCACTGCCTGCAGCGGGACAGCCAGGTACCTGGCAAGATGCTCGTGCCCGGAGTGCAGCAGCGTCACACGCTCTGCCAGACCGGCCCCGACCAGCTTGCGACCGGTCTCGACGATCGCCGGATGCTGCACGTCAAATCCCCACACATGCCCTTGTGAGCCGACCAGATCGGCCAGCAGCAGAGTATCATGGCCGTTGCCGCAGGTGGCATCCACCGCCCGGTCTCCCGGTCGCACGAAACAGCGCGCCAGGAGGTGCGAAAGCGCCACTGGTCCGCGCAGCAGCGGTATTTCCGAATCAGATGTTGATAACATGGCGGCAGAGATTAACAGAAACGGGTGGCTTTCGCCACAGGGATTTTGTTTGAAATCGATCGTCAAACAGGTTACTACGGTAGCATGATAATCAGAAAAACCATCGGCAATCAACATCACGGACTGCGCCTGGATGACGCCATCGCCACGCTCTGCGGCAATGTCAGCAAATCCGAGGCGCGGCGGATCATCGACCGCGGCGGCTGCGCGGTGAATTCCGCCATGGTGCGGGTAGCATCGCGCAGCGTAAAGAGCGGTGATACATTCGAGATCGGCGTGATGGAGGCGGGACGCTTCCAAGATCTGCTGCTGCCCCCGCAAGCGCTGTTGTACGAGGACAGCGACCTTATCGCGGTCAACAAGCCGGCCGGGATCAACACCCAGCGCACCCCCTACCAGCTGAAGGGTACGCTGGAATACTGGGTGTCCGAATATTTCAAGGCCCAGGGCAGCAATGAACCGGCCCGCGTGATCCATCGCCTGGATCGCGGCACCTCGGGCGCCATGCTGTTTCCCAGGCATAAACCGGCGGCGGCCTGGCTGTCGATGCGCTTTCACGACGGAGAAGTGGACAAACGCTATCTTGCGCTGATCAGCGGCCGCCCGGAGCAGGAAAGCTGGACCGTGGACGCACCGATCGGCAAGATCGCCTCGGCCAGGTACGGCATCGTCGCCGGCGGACGCTCCGCGGTGTCTGAATTCCGGCTGCTGTCATCGTCCGGCGAACTTTCGCTGGTGGAAGCCAGGCCGCTGACCGGACGCACCCACCAGATCCGGGTACACCTGGAATACGGCGGCATGCCGATTATCGGCGACCCGACCTACGGCAACCAACCGGCGCAGCGGATGATGCTGCACTGTTCCGAGATGTCGCTGTTGGATGCAAAAGGGAAGGAATTGCGGGTGCAGGCGCCGCTGGATGAAGTTTTTGGGGAATGCGTGAGGGAGTTGCAGGATCCGATCTAACGAGCAGGTCTATCAATCATCTTCAACAGCCCCAATCCTCATGCCCCAGCGGCGACCGGTTCAGCTCTTCCCGGTGATTCCGCCAGGAGGGCATAAACTGATCCATCAAAGCAATAAACCGGCTGTTGTGCGACGGTTCCAGCAGATGCGCAATCTCATGCACTACAACGTACTCCAGGCATTCTGGCAGCTTCTTTGCCAGTTCCGTATTGAGTCGGATGTTCCCGGAGCGGTAGTTACAACTACCCCACTTCGTTTTCATCCTTTGATAAAATATCTTTTCTACCTTCACACCCATGAGCGGTTCCCATTTTGCGATCAAATCCGGAACTACTACTTTGAGTTGTTCCCGATACCATTGCGCCAGAAGCTCCCGTTTGTGTTCATCGCTCGTATCCGGGCGGATATGAAGAACCATCTTGTCATGGCTCAACGACACATACGCCGCCGAATCTTTCTCCTCCACCTTGAACAGGTAGCGCTTACCCCACAGGTAATGGCTTTCCCGGTCTAGAAGCTCGCGCGGCGTTTCACGGGCCTGCTCCTGCAGCTTTTGTTGTTGTTTTTTGATCCAGCCGAGCTTGCTGATGGCAAATACGCGGATAGTGTCGATGGTCATCCGGCGCGGAGCAGAGATACGTACCCTGCCGACGGGCGGGTGAACAGTCAGGTGAATGTTCTTGATGTCCTTTCGCACCACTTCAATGGCAATGTCGCCAAGTTTGATCTGCGCGGCCATCAGTATTCCCGCTGTTTCTCAATGATCAGAAAAATTCGCTCCACCTCGGCCACATCCTGCAAAATCCCGTACAACGCCGCCTTGATGACATTCTCCTTGGCCTGGACGCCTCGCCAGCCGTCCGGACGGGTGTGCTTGACCGTTTCATCGATCCTGATGGCCAGTTCCAGCATTTCGCCTTTTGTAGAGTCCGCATACAAAGGTGAAGGGTCGCCCACACCGCTCGGACTAACGGAAAATGCTACTTGTCTGAGATTGTTAAAGATGGCACGGCGTCCCGGCGTGTCCAGTTGCTCGGGTGTATCATCGGCCTGACCAGCCTCCACTCTTTTGGCCAGATCGGCGATCTTCTTCAGGTACTCTTCATAGTTTTCCGCCTGCTCTTTGCGGTACTTGATGATCTCGTCCAGAATCGCCGACATTGTGTCATAATATGCCGGGTCATTCAGGTGTTCCTTGATGATCTTGCTGCGGACGTTGTTCTCGATGGTTTCGGCAACGGCGTTCCTGTTCCCCTTGAGTCCATCGGGCAGGCTGTTAATGGCATTGGCAATGCCGGTTTTAACGATCAGGTCCAGCAGCGGCATATCGTCAAATGGTGAAATCTTCCTAGGAGCGTCTGCCTCGATGTAGGTGTCAATCAGGTGCCGCATGTCGGCTTCGTAGGCTTTCAGGTCCAGGTTTTCAGCAGCAGCGTTGCGGATGATCTCGCGCAGTTTGAGGTAGCGATCCAGATCCTGACTGATGCGCTTGATGTCAGCATCACTGTATCCGGCTTTGCCCAGTTCGTCCGATATATTGGCATAGGCACGCACCAGCGCCACCGTCGCCTTGTAGAGCGCGGCACGTTGCGTTTCATGCGCCTTCAGGTCTTCGGGTATCTCGGTATTGCCGCAGAAATAATGGATATGCTCCAGCTCCCCTTTCGGTGGTGCCACCGGTTCGCAGAGCATGGCGATTGCTTCCAGTGCATTGTCCAACCGTTCCCGCCCTTTGGTCAGGCGGTCTTGCAGCAGAATCTCGGGATCGACACCACCGGCGCTGTGATCCAGCTCGGAGGTATACACCGCAATGGCCTTTTCCACCTTCTTGAAGAGGTCCTTGTAGTCCACGACATAGCCGAAGTCCTTATCCTCACCATCCAGGCGGTTTGTTCGGCAGATGGCCTGAAACAGCCCGTGATCCTGCATCTTCTTGTCGATGTAGAGATAGGTGCAGCTGGGCGCATCAAAACCGGTCAGTAGTTTATCCACTACCACCAGCAGCTACATATTGACCGGCTGCTCCTTGAACAGCTTCTTGGCGTGGTCCTCGTACGCCTCAGTGTTGGGCATGCCCGTGTTTTTCAGCAACGTCGTGTAGGTGGTATAGAAGGATTCCTTGTCCGTCTCCGTGTTCGCGCCGGTGTCCTCCAGCGTGATGTCCCGTGCCTGTGGATTGTAGGAGGTGACGACCGCACACTTGCCCTTGAAAGGGGTCTT
>JAURXC010000393.1 GCA_030654645.1 Deltaproteobacteria bacterium
GAACTCCTTCAAAAAAGCGGCCCACTCCACGATGCGGATCCTGTCGTCGATGCCGACCTGCCTCAGGCGCTGCTGCACGATCTGGGCGGTCATCAGGCGCTGCTGGTTGCCCTGGTTGGTCAGTATGGTGAATTTAAACGGTTTGCCGTCCTTGACCAGGATTCCTTCGCTGTTTTTATCCTTCCAGCCGGCCTCTGCCAGCAGTTCGGCGGCATGTTTCGGATCGTAGGCAATATCCTTCACATTCGGATTATAGGCCCAGCGCCCCGGAACGATCGGGCCGTGCGCCTTCTGTCCCATGCCGAACAGCACCCCCTGGATCAGTTCATCCTTGTTGATCGCGGCGGTCATTGCCTGACGGATGCGCTTGTCGCCAAACAGCGGATGACGCAGGTTGTAACCCATGTAGAGATAACCTGATGAGGGATAACGGTATTTGTTGAACTGGGAGGTAAAGCTCCGTCCGGAAGTCTGGCGGGCGTACTGCACCGGGGTCAGCCCCATCAGGTCGATCGTGCCGGATTTCAGTTCCATGTACATCGTGGAGGTATCGGGAATGATGCGATAGATGTAGCGGTCGATATATGGCCGCCCTTCGAAATATTCAGGATTGGCTTCCAGCACGATCTTCTGTCCGGCCACCCACTCCTTGAAACGGTAGGGACCGGTGCCGACCGGCTTGCGCGCCAGGGGGCTCTTGGTGATATCCTGCCCTTCCAGCAGATGGGCAGGCAGTATGTTGGTTGCCCATGATGCCAGGGCCGGAGCGAATGGCGTAGCATAGACAACCCGGATGGTATGGCCGTCCGGAGCCGAGATGTTCTTGACCTGTTTGAAATCCTCGGCATAGGCGGTGGGAGTTTTGGGATCGACTGTGACGCGGTAGGTGTAGAGCACGTCCCTGGCGGTGAAAGGCGCGCCGTCGTGCCATTTGACACCGCGACGCAGGTGAAAGGTGATGGTCAGGCCGTCGGGAGAGATATCGTATGATTCGGCCAGGTCACCGATGATCTTAAGGTTCTTGTCGTATTTGACCAGCCCGTTGTAGATCTGCCCGGCCACGGCAAGGGAAGAGGAATCGGAGGCCAGCACCGGGATCAGGGTCGAGGCATCACCGATGGTGCCCTCTACCAGGGAATCGCCGGTGACCGGTGTTGCGGATTCAACGCGTTTGGTTACTGGTTGGCGAGTCTCAGAACTACTGCAGGCTGTCAGGCAAAGGCAGCACAAATAAAGAAACAGCAGGCATCTGCCCGTTGAGGCATTCATTTTTCACCATGCTCCCCTTTGAACTTGCGAATCTTGTCCGCCAGTTCCTTGCGATCAGGGTCGATCTCCAATGCCTTGCGGTACTGCTTGAGAGCCTTCCTGAATTCACGCCGGGCGGCATAGGCGTCCCCGAGATGTTCGGCAATGGTAGAGTCGTCGCCCACCAGGCTGAAGGCATCCTCCAACAGCCGGACCGCTTCATCGTAACGCTTGAGCTTGAAATTGACCCAGCCGTAGCTGTCCAGTATGAAGGCATCATTGGGACGTATTTCAACCGCCAGCTGAATATATTTGAGAGCTTCCTCCAGGTTGATGCCCATTTCGGCATATGAATACCCAAGGTAGTTGAGCGCTTGTGCATCCCGAGGGTTGAGCGTGAGCACCTTCTTCATCCGCTCGATGGATTCCGCGCGTTTTCCAAGCTTGTCCAGCAGCACCCCGATACGGAACTGGTAACGCGATTCCTTGGGAAACAGATGTTCGTTTTCAAAAAGAAATGCAAGGCTGCCGTCAACATTGCCGATGGATTCATATAGTGCGGCCAGGTTCAGGTACAGCTCAACATGCCCGGTATTGGTGGCGATGGCTTTCTTGAGTATTTCGATGGCTTGGCCATTGTCGCCCTTTTTCTTGAGAATGAAGGCGATATGACCGACAGCTTCCGGATACGGAGCTACATCATTGGGGATTTTTTTAAACTCGTCATAGGCCTTATCCAACTCCCCTTTTTCCTCATAAGCTATGCCGAGATAGAGTCTGATATGGTAGGCGGAGGAGTCTTTCTCCAGAATCTCGCCGAAAACGGCAATTGCCTCATCAAACTGTTCCAGTTCGAGGTGAACCAGACCGATCTTGCGCAGGGTTTCCTGACCGCCAAGACCTGATTTCACGGCATTTTTCAGGTATTCAAGCGCCTCGGGGAAACGGCGTTGCTGTATCAGCAGTTGAATCAAGCGCTGAAGTACCGCGCCCCTGGTCTCATCCCGGCCGAGCTGGGCACGATAACTCTCAATGGCCTGAGGGTAATCACCCATCGACTCGTAGGTGGCTGCCATGTCAATTGCAGCCTGATCGAATTCCGGGCGCAGCTCCAGTGTTTTTTTGAAGTACCCCAGCGCATCACGATACAGCTTCATCTGACTGTAGGTTCTTCCCAGATAATAATAGCCCAGGACAGAATCCGGGTTAATTTTTATCAGAGACTTGAGCGTTGCCACGGTTTCTTCATACTCGAACAGCCTCGTCAGCGAAAGTGCCAGATGCAGGTAGGCATCTTCCTTGGAGGGGTCCAGCTTGACCGCCTTGCGCAGATAATCGGCCGCTTCCCAATCCTTGCCGGCCGATGACATCAGAATACCGGCGATGACATAGGGGGGACGATAGTCGGGATCGAGCTTGATCGCCTTCTCGGTGTATTCGAGAGCTTCTGGCACCTGGCCGATTTTCAGTTTGATTTCCGCGACTTCTGCGTGCAGCATCGCTGAACCCGGATCAAGTTCAATAGCCTCGCGTAGCAAGCTCAAAGCGGACGGATAATCACCGTCATGGGAAGCGAGCCTGGCGCGTGAATACAGGTATAATGAGCGGGAATGACTGTCGAATGATTTATGAATGACGGAAGTGTTGTCATCGGGATGAGGCATACTGGCGGCACAAGAAGCCAGCAGCAGGCAGGACATGAGTATGATCGGGCGCAACGACATTTCGAAGCATTCCATTTCTGAGTAAATTGGTTTCGAAAACTAACATGAATCGTTATCGTGGTCAAACGATAATCAAGATACCTGACCGCTTGCGGACAGGCCGGTTTGATGTTACTCTTTACATGAATGAGAGCCGACATCATGAAACCAACCACACTGAAATCATTAATGATTCCTGCAAACTACCCGGTTCCGACAAGCACGGTCGAACTGATACAGACACATGTATCATGGATTTTCCTGACCGACAGCCACGCTTTCAAAATTAAAAAACCGGTTGATTTCGGTTTTCTGGATTTTTCCACGCTCGACAAGCGCCATTTTTACTGCAACGAAGAGCTGCGTCTTAATCGTCGACTTTGTCCCGACATCTACGAAGGGGTTATCGAACTCCATGCGAATGGCGACGGTGCGTCGTTTACCGGTAGTGGCCCGATACTGGATTACGCCGTGATGATGAAGCGACTCCCGGCTGAGCGAATGCTGGAAAGACTGATTGAAACCGATAGCGTGACAACGGCGATGATCGAGAGGATTGCGGGCGTTATAGCCGACTTTCATGCCGGGATCGCTTCATCGCGATACATTTCCGGGTTCGGAACTCTTGACAGAATCATGACCAACTGGAACGAGAACTTCCAACAGGCGATGAGTTATGCAAGCAGCACTCTTCCGTCAAGCGAGCTGGAAGCAATACGTTCATGGGTTGAAGGATTTGCCGGATCCAACGAGACCCTCTTCGCCCGCAGGGTGGAAAAGGGCTACATCCGCGAATGCGACGGCGACCTGCACCTTGAAAACATCTGCCTGGTTGATGACAGGGTGTATATTTTCGACTGCATCGAATTTAACGAACGCTTTCGTTTTTGTGACACTGCCGCCGACATCGCCTTTTTGCTGATGGATCTTGACTTTCATGGTCGCAGAGACCTGTCAGCTCACGCTTTGAAAACCTACCTGAAATTATCCGGCGATCCTGATTTGGAGGAACTTGTCGTATTTTACAAGATTTACAGGGCTTTTATTCGTGGAAAAGTTGAGAGTTTCCGTCTGAACGACGAGACAATTGATCCAAGCATGAAGGAAATTGCCAAAGAAAGTGCCATACGCTACTTCCGGCTTGCCAGGGGCTATTGCGAAAGAGACAGATTGCGCCCGACCCTTTTCATAACCTGTGGGACCATGGGGTGCGGCAAAAGCAAACTGGCGGATCAACTGGCATTTGAACTGGGAATTTCCGTTTATAACTCCGACACAATCCGCAAATCCGCTTCAGGGAAAACTCCGGGTGTATCGGTTCATGAACGATATGGGCAGGGGCTGTACGACAAAACTGTCACCGAAAATGTCTATGCCCAATTGAAACAGCTTGCTGGAAATGAACTTCGAGCAAACCGCTCGGTCCTAATCGACGCCAGCTTCAAAAGAGCCTCTGACCGCTCTTCACTAGCGGCTTTGGCGGTCAGGCATGGCGCTGATATTGTGATCCTCTCGATAACCTGCGAGGAGGAGGAACAGAAGCGGAGACTTATCCGACGTTCCGAACGTGGAACATCCGTTTCAGACGGAAGAATCGAACTCCTCGGGCAACAGCAGGCGGATTTTGAACCTCCCGGAGTGCACGAAGGCAGAATAATCACCCTCGATTCGA
>JAURXC010000005.1 GCA_030654645.1 Deltaproteobacteria bacterium
GACGAAGGCCCGTCCGTCAGCCATAGTTTCCACGATGCGACGGTGGTTATCCACCAGCAACTCATATTCACGGGTCGAAAGTACAGACAGTGTCTGTTGGTCAATGATCGAGCGGATGTTGCCGATACGGAAGGCAATCCGATGTTCCTCCGTCTCGTAATCTGAACCCACGGCCAGCGATTTCATCGCCTCAAGGTACGGCACAACCTGGGACATCTCTTCTAAACCGGAAGGGACGTTACTGCGGATGACTATCGAAAGCAGTTCTGGAGAAATGCCCTTCTTGACAACCTTGTTGAAGATGGCACGGTTTTCAATGAACTGCTTGATCACCGGGATGATCTGCTTGCCGTTGTAAGTCCGGTCTCCCTTTTCAAGGCGCAGGGTCAACTCTTCTGATCCTTCTTCCAGCAGGAATTCCTGCATGGCGTGTTCATCGCGCAGATACTGTTCTCTTTTGCCGCGCTTGACTTTGTAGAGCGGCGGCTGGGCAATATAGAGGTGACCACGTTCAATCAGTTCACGCATATTGCGGTAGAAGAAGGTCAGCAGCAAAGTAAGGATGTGTTGACCGTCAACATCGGCGTCGGTCATGACGATGATGCGGTGATAGCGCAGCTTGGCGATATTGAAGTCGTCCTTGCCAATGCCGGTGCCCAACGCCGTAATCAGGGTGCGAATCTCCTGGGAGGAGATCATCTTGTCGAAACGTGCCTTCTCGACGTTCAGAATCTTGCCCTTGAGCGGCAGGATAGCCATGTTTTTACGGTCACGCCCCTGCTTGGCCGAGCCGCCGGCCGAATCACCCTCGACCAGATACAGTTCGCAGAGCGCCGGGTCCTTTTCCTGGCAGTCGGCCAGTTTGCCCGGCAGGCCGCCCATGTCCAGGGCCCCCTTGCGGCGGGTCAGGTCACGGGCCTTACGGGCCGCTTCGCGGGCACGGGCCGCTTCGATTGATTTGTTGAGGATATCCTTGGCAACCTTTGGATTTTCCTCCAGATAGACCGCCAGGCGCTCATTCAGCAGCGATTCGACATATCCCTTGACCTCGGAGTTGCCCAGTTTGGTTTTGGTCTGCCCTTCAAACTGCGGCTGCGGAATTTTTACCGAGATTACACACGTAAGACCCTCACGAAGATCGTCACCGGAAACGGTGACTTTCTCGTTCTTGAGCAGGTTGTTAGACGCTGCGTAAGCGTTCATGGTGCGGGTCAGGGCGGCCTTGAATCCTGCCAGATGGGTGCCGCCTTCGTGGGTGTTGATGTTATTGGCAAAGGCGAAAATTTTTTCGTCATAGGAGTCGTTGTACTGCATCGAGACTTCCATCTCGACCCCACCTTTTTCACCCCTGAAATACATCGGCTTGGGATTGATGGCTGTCTTGTTACGGTTCAGGTATTCTACAAAGGAGTTTATACCCCCTTCGTAGTAGAATTCGTGGGATTTGCCGTCCACCCGTTCGTCGCTGATCTTGATCCGTACACCGGCATTAAGGAAAGCCATTTCACGAAGCCGCTGTGAAAGGATATCAAAGGAGAATTCGGTAGTCTCGAAAATCTCCTCGTCAGGCATGAAGGTGACCTTGGTGCCGCGCTTTTTGGTCTCACCGGTGGTTTCCAGCGGTGCGACCGGGTCTCCCCGGCGGTAGGATTGATGCCAGACCTTGCCATCACGGCGGATCTCCAGTTCAAGCCACTTTGACAATGCGTTTACAACCGAGACGCCGACGCCGTGCAGACCTCCGGAAACCTTGTAGGAGTCGTTGTCGAATTTGCCGCCGGCATGCAGTACGGTCAGAACGACCTCGGCCGCCGATTTGCCTTCGGTGGGATGTATGTCGGTCGGGATTCCACGACCGTTATCGACAACAGTTATCGAGCCGTCGGTGTTGATGGTCACGCTGACATTATCGCAATGCCCGGCCAGGGCCTCGTCGATCGAGTTGTCAACAATTTCGTACACCAGGTGGTGAAGACCGGCGCTGGAGGTTGATCCGATGTACATGGCCGGTCGCTTGCGGACCGCCGATAAACCTTCCAGAACCTTGATATTGTCCGCTCCGTACTCTTCGGAGCCGTGTGTAACGTTTTCCATTTCACTCATGCGGTTAATTTCCCTCGAACGTCAGATTGCCGTCTTCCACGCGAAAGACGGCGCAATGTGGTGCGGCTTCCAGCAAAACCGGAGAGCGTTCCGTGGTTGTAATAAAGACCTGGATATCCCTCGCAATAAGGAATTCCATCAGGTTGCGGTTTCTGCCGGCATCAAGTTCGGAACTCATGTCATCCAGCAGAAGCAGCGGAGATTCGCCAAATATTTCCATCAGGTTATCCATTTCGGCCATCTTAAGCGACATCACAAAACTTTTTTGCTGCCCTTGCGAACCGAAAGACTTAAGCGAGCGCTCTTCCAGCAGAAAGATCAGATCGTCCCGGTGTGGTCCGGCAGTGGTCGTGCCGTAGCGTTCGTCGGATCGTTCATGACGCTGAAACAGTTCGATCAGTTCATTGCGGATCTGTTCCCGTTCGGTTGACTTGACCCCTTCCGGATGGTAGCTGATGCCGCAGGTTTCGCTATGGCCCGAGATGGTGGCGTAATGTTTCCGCAGTTTCTGATCCAGCACGGCCACAAATCTGATTCTGCGCTCAATTACGTCCGCGCCGGTATCGGCCAGTTTTTCGGTCCAGATATCCAGGCCGCTTCTGTCGCTGCTCTTCAGCAGCACGTTGCGCTGCTTGAGTATCCGCTGATAATCATGCCAGCTGTGCAGATAACCGAGGTCACTCATGTAGACGGCCCGGTCCATGTAACGACGCCGGGTCTCGGGACCCATCCTGACCATACCGGAATCATCCGGTGAAAAAACAACCGTATTCAATTTGCCATGCAGCTCGGAAGCGCGATGAACCGCCTTGCTGTCGATTTCGACCCTGCGACCGGCCGCTTCCAGCAACAGCCGCATCTGGTTCCTGATCCCGTTGGATTCCACTGTTCCATGAACCTGGGACATGGGTTCACCATGCCTGATCAATTCCGGCAACCGGGCTGCCCTGAATGAACGGGGACTCCCCAGCAGGTGTATCGCTTCCAGCAGGTTTGTTTTTCCCTGACCATTCAGTCCGTAAAACAGATTGAACCTTTCTCCCGGTTCAATTCGAATGGAACTTATATTTCTGAAATTACTGACCGCCAGATGTCTAAGACGCATCGACCGTTTTTAAAGCCTCATCGGCATGATAACCGCCAGAAAACTTTCCGAATTTTCAGGGACTATTATGGAGGGCGACAATTCATCCTTGAATTTCATATCAACCCTTTCCGTTTCCGCAACGGAAAGGACGTCAAGCAGGTAGCGGGCGTTAAAACGTACCGAAATAGGACTACCTTCGTAGTCAACATCGATCTCTTCCATCGCATCACCCAATTCCGGGTTACTGGAAGAAATCTTGATGCCGCCCGAGGATATTTCCAGCATGATTCCTTTGAATTTCTCGCTGGACAGAATTGCCATGCGACGCACCGAATGGCTGAAATTTTCCTTGTTTACGGTAACAACCTGATTATTCGCCGTTGGTATGACACGGTTGTAATCAGGAAATTCACCATCCACAAGGCGCATGACCATGTAGGAATCACCGCGCTTGATAACCGCACTGTTATCCATGAAACCGAACATCAGAGTGCCGCCCTCTTCATCGGTAATTTTCTTCATCTCGTAGATGCCCTTTTTAGGCAAAATGACACCTTTTAAAAGCTCGGGACCCGCGGTTCCTTTGAAGTTTCCGGAAGATATGGAAAGCCGGTGACCATCTGTGGAAACCATTTTAAGACAGTTGACTCCGTCCTGATTTGCTTCCACCTTTGCAAATATACCGTTGAGGTTATATTTGGTTTCATCGGTGCAGATGGCATAGGAGGTTTTTTCGATCATGCTTTTCAGTAAAGCGCTCTCTATTTCGAAGAGATTCTCTTCCTTTACATCCGGGAAATATGGGAATTCATCCGGTGAGAGTCCGACAATATTGAACTGAACCTTCCCGCATCTTATTTCGACCCAGTCGTTTTCTTTTGTGGAAAAAATAATCTGCTGGTTCGGCAGTTCCTTGACTATTTCATAAAGCTTCTTGGCTGAAACGGTAATTTTACCGGTGGAAGCCACTTCAGCCGAATAACTGCTCTTCATTCCCACTTCCAGGTCGGTTGCGGTGACCAGCAATGATGATTCAGTAGCTTCAAGCAGGACATTTGATAAAATCGGCATCGAAGTCCGTTTTTCAACAATTCCCTGTATCTTCTGAAGTGCCTTGAGGAACTGCTCTTTTTCTATTCTGAATTCCATACGTCACTCCTTATGACTGCTAGTATTATAGTTATATAAAATAATTAAAAAACTGGTAGTACTTTGTAGGTGCTGTGGAAACAGGTAATAATCGCTTAAAGCATTGAATATGTTATAAAAAGTATTGTGCAATCCCTGTTGATATCATTTTGTCCAAATCAATTTTTTAAACAGGCTAAAACTTTATCAACAGTTATCCACACCGGATCAACAGCTTTTACTTACTTCAACAGGATATACTTAATTTCATCAAGAATTTTAGATAGTTTTGTATCATCAGCAATTGCCTTATCTATCTTCTTGAACGAATGAATTATCGTGGAGTGGTCTTTGCCGCCAAACTTCAAACCTATATCAGGGTAGGATGCTTTTGTCATATCCCTGCAAAGCCAGATTGCAACCTGTCTGGCCAGGACAATATTTTTAAGCCTCTTTTCCGATTTCAGGTCGGCCAGTTTCATGTCGAAGTAGTCGACAACAGTTTTTTGTATCAGTTCGACAGTTACTTCCTTGCGCCGGTCGCCAAGTATATCCTTGAGGTTTTCCTTGGCCATCTCCAAAGTTATGGGAATATTCTGGAGACTGCTGAATGCTCCCAATCGGATAAGCATTCCTTCCAGTTCACGAATATTCCTTGTATCACTCGAAGCCAGAAAATAATAAACATCATCGGGAAGCTTTATTCTTGTTATTTCCGACTTCTTTTTCAGAATAGCTATTTTTGTTTCCACATCCGGCGGTTGAATATCCGCAATCAGACCCCATTCGAATCTGGACCTGAGGCGTTCTTCAAGATCGGATATTTCACGTGGAAACTTGTCTGAGGTGATTACGATCTGTTTGTGTGAATCATGCAGAGCGTTGAATGTGTAAAAAAATTCTTCCTGCGTACCGGTTTTACCTGAAATAAACTGGATATCATCAATCAACAAGACGTCCACATTTCTGAAACGATTTCTGAAAAGATCCATCTTTTTCAATCTCAGGTGGTTAACCATCTCATACATGAATTTTTCTGCCGAACAGTAACAGACATTGGATTCCGGAGAATTTGCACGGATTGTGTGGCCTATGGAATTAAGCAGATGGCTTTTCCCCAGTCCAACACCACCATATATAAAGAGAGGATTGTATGTGTCAGCCGGATTGTTGGCAACTGCCATTGCGGCGGCATGCGCAAACTGATTACCGGTTCCGCTTACAAACAGGTCGAACGTATATTTGGGATTGAGATTTGTGAATACCGGTTCGGGAAGTGCGATTTGAGTTGCGGCCGGTTCATTACTGCTCTGTATTATCAAATTTTCCGATATTGGCTGCTGTTCTTCGTCATCCCTGATGATGAAATCAAGAGTCACGGTTTGTCCGGACGCGGCAGAAAGTGCATCTGTAACAATTTTCAGATAATGGTCTTCCAACCACTCTTTAACAAAAGAGTTCGGTACCGACAGATAAACTGATGAACCTTGGTGGTGACTGTATCTGACCGGTTTGATCCAGGTTACGTAATCACCCTCGGATAATAAGTTTTCGATATTTTCGGTAGCCTGTTGCCATGCTTCAAACATTTTGGTCTATATCACAATCGCGTTAAAATAGTGGTTATCAACAGCTTCGGTTAGGGTATAAGCGCTAGTGGATTATATTATTTAGAAATATGATCCACTTTTTTCCGTGAGAGTTATCAACAATTTTTTCAACAGCTGTTGATAACTAAAATTATTAATAATAACAATAAGATATATATTGATTATGATACGAATGGGTTTACTACAGGGTGGCAGGTTACCAGAGGCGCCATTGTTTTTCAAGT
>JAURXC010000009.1 GCA_030654645.1 Deltaproteobacteria bacterium
AATCTGATCTTTGCCCGCATGTCACCCCAGAACAAGATGCATGTCGTGAGCCTGCTGATCGAGGGAGGACATCGGGTGGCGGTTACCGGAGATGGTGTCAATGACGCGCCGGCCCTGAAGAAAGCCCATGTCGGCATCGCCATGGGGCTGGCCGGGACCAGCGTTGCCCGTGAGGCGGCGGATATCGTGCTGCTGGATGACAACTTTGCCTCGATCGTGCATGCGATTGAAGAAGGGCGCGCGGTCTTCGAAAACATCAGGAACTTCATCACCTACATCTTCGCCTCCAACATACCGGAGCTGATCCCCTATATCGGCTACATCCTGTTCGGAATCCCCCTGCCGCTGACCATCATGCAGATACTGGCGGTGGACCTGGGCACCGACATGTTCCCGGCATTGGCCCTCGGCGCGGAGAAACCCTCGCCCGATATCATGCAACGCCCTCCCCGGCCGAAAAGCGAGCATCTGCTCACCAGGGGAGTACTTATGAGGGCCTACCTTTACCTGGGTTTATGGGAAGCTCTTGCAGGCATGTCCGCCTATTTTTATGTCCTGCACGCTGGCGGCTGGAGCTGGTCACAACCGCTGGCCACCACGTCAACGCTCTACATGCAGGCGACCACCGCCTGTCTCGCAGGCATCATCATGACGCAGATCGCCAACGTCTTTGCCTGCCGCTCACCCAACATTTCCATCTTCACACTGGGGATTTTTTCAAATCGCCTGGTTCTGGCCGGGATCGCCTCCGAACTGCTTCTGGCGGCCTTCATCATCTACACGCCGCTCGGCAACTCCCTGTTCGCCTGTGCCCCCATCGCTGCAAGCGTATGGCTGCTGCTGATCCCGTTTGCGATCCTGTTGATTGTCATTGACGAAACACGTAAATATTTTGTCAGACGGTCTGCTGCCCAGACAAAGGTATAAGCAGACGCCGCATCATAAATAACCATGGAAGACACCCTGGAACAGACCAGGAAACGGAGGAAGTCATGAAACAGAGAATATTGGCCTGCGGAGTTGTTGCGGTGGTGATCTGCCTGCAAACCCCGGCAATGCCGGCAAACTTCAAGATTGATAACCCGGCGGCAAATATATACAATCCGGCGACCAACATGGACAATCCCAGTCCGATATCGCCACCGACCCAGGCTATTCCAAAGCCGGAAGTGATCAAAGTAATAACCGAAGCCGTACCTGTTGAACAGGTCAAAGAGCAGCCACGGCCAAAACCGCAGCTGCAGACACCGCCCAAACCCGCCATCCCTAAAAAAAGCTACAACTTCAAAACGGTTGGAGCATATGTAAACGCAGCTAAAAAAGCATTTATTCAGGATGATTACAGGGAATTCATATCAATCACGGAGAATGCCCTGGGACGGATAGACGCCGGAACCCTTAAAGCCTCCAAAAAAACCAGGCAAAAACTGACAAATTACAGAACATTCGGATATGGGCTGCTGCAACAGGCGGAATGAGGTTAAATTGGTTGAATGGCGCGTTTAATGAGAGTATAAAATAATATTTTTACTTCTGAAACAACTGACCTTTAATATCGGGAACGTGCAATGGATGCAATCGACAACAAGGAAATCCGGCAACTGTTTGACGAATATCTGCAGATGTACGCATCCCGGGATGATCGACTCACTGAGCATTTCAGTGAAAACTTCTCAGGATTTACCGGAGGCGGGGACTTTCTGGTCAAAGACCTGGCAGAATGGGTCGCTATTACCCGTCAGGATTTTGCCCAGGTAAAAGAACCGCTCCGTATCGAGCTCAAAGATCTGGCAATCCAGTCCCTGTCTGAAACTATCGCCGTAACCACCGGCTTCTTCAACATTCACCTGCCAATTGAAGACAACATACTGTCACGAGAGACAGCCCGCCTGGTTCTGATATTCCGCAAGGAATCCACGGGCTGGAAAATCTCGCACAGCAGTATCTCCATTCCCTACTACCTGGTTCGCGAGGGTGAAGTATACCCGATGAAGGAACTGCTGGAAAGAAATCAGGCTCTGGAAAAGCAGGATGTCGAACGGACTAAGCAGCTTACCAGGGCGAATGAATATCTGTCGAGAGTGATTGAAGAGCAAAAACTTGCCCAACATCAACTGGATGACCGCAATCGCCTGATCGACACCCTGCTGGCCAATCTTCCGATCGGGGTGTTCATGGTACAGGCTCCATCAGGAAAGCCATTGATCGCAAATGCCAGGGCACTTGACCTTTTTGGAAGAGCAATTCTTCCGGGCAATCTCAACGAGGTCTATGAAGCCTATAAATACGGTACAAAAGAACGTTATCCATTTGAGGAAATGCCCATAGTCCGTGGCATGTATGGCGAAGTGACCACGGTTGATGATTTATTGGTTGTTCGTCCTGACGGAACCTCAAAATTGTTGGGGATATCAGGCACTCCGGTTTTAGATTCCAACGGTCAGATTTGGGCAAGTCTGGTTTGCTTCCAGGACATCACGGATCGCAAAGAACATGAAAATGAAAGGCTGAAAGTTCAAAAGCTGGAGTCGCTTGGAGTTCTGGCCGGTGGCATCGCCCACGATTTCAACAATATTCTTACCGGGGTCATAGGAAACATCTCACTGGCAAAGATGTTCGTTGGTGGCGCGCACAAGGCATACGCCCCACTGGTTGGAGCAGAGAAAGCATCCATGCGTGCCACTGAATTGGCACGTCAACTCCTGACCTTTGCCAAGGGCGGTGATCCGGTAAAGAAAGTCTTTTCACTCCAGGTTCTTGTAAAGGAATGTGTGTCCATGGTGCTTCACGGTTCAAATGTCAAGTGCACCGTCGACGTCCCTGATTCAATTCATGCAATAAATGCGGATGAAGGGCAGATCAGCCAGGCAATACACAACATTATTATCAACGCCACCCAAGCAATGCCCGGCGGCGGGTCATTAACTCTTTCTGCGCGAAACGAGATGCTTGCCGTAAAAAACAGTATGAAACTTCCTCCCGGCACATATATCCGGATTGCATGTACCGACGAAGGTTGCGGAATATCCGATGCTGATCTGAAAAAAATCTTTGATCCCTACTTTACGACCAAAGTCAGCGGGACCGGTTTAGGACTCGCTTCAACCCACTCAATAATTATCAAGCATGGCGGACATATCAGCGTCAGTTCCTTGGTAGATAAGGGAACCACTTTCACAATCCACCTGCCATCAATCGGCGAGACGTTTTCAGAATACAAACCGGAGTCTGTCTCGCAAACGGTGGAATATCAAAATTGCGGTTCTATTCTTGTAATGGACGATGAAGAGATGATCCGGGATCTGGCGGCTGAAATGCTGATTGAAATCGGGTATGACGTTACGACCTGTGCCGACGGAACAGAAGCTGTAAGTCACTATTCGGCCGCCAAGGAATCTGGAACACCATTCTCCGCGGTGATAATGGATCTTACAATACCCGGAGGCCTGGGTGGCAAGGAGGCGGCCAAAGAGATTCTTTCTATTGATCCGTCTGCATGCCTGATCGTTTCGAGTGGATATTCAAATGACCCGATAATGTCTGATTACAGCGCCTATGGATTCGAAGGTGCTATTGCAAAACCGTACACAATTAGTGAATTGGCGCAAGCACTGCGTGTCACCGGCTGATTGAACCCCGGTACCTTCACAGGAAGGCACCGGAGTCCTGGTTACTCAAAACACCTTTCAGATCATTTCACCGAGTCCTTGATTTTATCCCCGGCTTTTTCGAGCTTCTCTCCGCTCTTCTCGACCGCCTTGTTAATCTGCTGACCGGTCTTTTCCGCGGCCCGGTCTATTTCCTTACCGGCTCGCTCCAGCGGGCCCTCTTGTTTCTTGCAGCCGGATACTCCGGCCATCAGGATGGTCACCATCAATGTTACAAATAATTTCGCGCCAATTTTTCTCATCTGGACTCTCCTTTTACTTTTGTGGGTTGTGTCAAAACTTTGGAAATCGTATGCGGCTGATCATCAGTGAGCCTGACACCGCGAACAGCAGCACCAGCGGATGGAGGGTGAAGCCGGCGAACCTGACCTGGCCAAACCAGAGCGACTCCCGCAATGCGCCCTGCCACGCAGCCAGGAACAACATAACTACCAGCAGCAGTGAGGTCGGTATGGGAGTGCCTTCGAAATACTTCACTTTATCCCCATCCCCGGTCAGCGACTCGGCGGTCACATTGTAACGGGCCAGCCGGGATACTCCGCATGCGACAAAACAGGTCAGGACGATACGGTCGTACAAGCCCTGCATGCCGCAACCGTAGCCGATCACGGCCGGCGCCACGCCGAAGGAGATGACATCGGCCAGGGAATCCAGCTCACGCCCCATTATGGAATTCTTCTGACGCCAGCGGGCGATCCGGCCGTCGAGGACATCAAAGATAAGGGCGGCAACAACCAACCCGCAGGCAAAGTAGACATGGGTGACGTCGTTTGTCTGCAGGTAGGTCAGCATGGAAAAAATCGCTCCCGTACCACAGACAGCGTTTGCCAGGGTGAACCAGTCGGCAAGCTGAAACTCCCGAATCATGGAGAAAGGCTTGTGCGGTTTTTGTAATGTCATGGCAGACTGAATTCCCCCCTGCATCAAAAAATGATCAAGCTGATTGTTTATAATCCAAATACACTCTGACAACATAGCATAAAGCAACAAGAGTGCCGGATATCAGATGCGGGCACTGCAATGTGAGGAAGCGGCTGCAGCCGGTCACGGTAATGGCGCGGCATCGTTACCCACGCTGATAATCCGGCCCGTCTGACTTTTGGCGGGCCGGCATTGACAAAGCGGTTATCCCACATTCACACCAAGGCCACCGCCGCCACATTTGACGGCTTCGTTAAATACGACGGCCACGCACGGCGGCTTTCCTGTTATCCCGTCATCAGACAGGCAGCCTTGTCTTGCACAATCGGCACCTTAACCATTTAAAATAAAAGATTTTCCTTGGCACAGTAGTTGTAAACATTACTGTTCCAGATGACCCAGGGCACAGCCGATGCTCGTATTTGATTTACGCAAACAGCGCCGATATCCCCAAAGGAGACATCCGCATGATTTTCTTCAAACTGCTGTTCATGACCTGCCTGCTACTGCTGCCCGTTTCCGGTTTAGCGGCGGATGATGGCTATGGCTACCCGATCCCGGGCCCGTATGAATCCACTATCATGGGAACGCCGGCAAGCCTCAAACCACAGTTTCCGGAGCATATGCGCACCCGGCGGCTTGTGCTCGACATCTACCCAGACCGCAAGAAACCTCCGATTTTCTTTTACGACGAAGGACTGTTGTGCACGCTGGCTTTCCAGAAACAGAAAGCGCCGCTGGTATTCCTGATCGGGGGCACGGGCGCAACAAACCAGTCACCACGGCTTATTACCATGATGAAATCCCTCTATCATGCCGGTTTCCATGTGATCACCCTGCCGTCGCCGACACTGGCCAATTTTATAATATCTGCCTCTCAAAGCCGCGTTCCCGGCGATCTGACAGAAGACTCGGCTGACCTGTACCGGGTGATGGAAACCGCCTGGCAGCAGGTAAAGGGTGACATCGAGGTATCCGAATTCCTGCTGGGCGGCTATAGCATGGGCGCCAGTCAGGCCGCCTTTGTCGCAAAACTGGACGAAGAGCGCCGGGTGTTCAACTTTCGCAGGGTGCTCATGATCAATCCTCCGGTAAGCCTCTACAGCTCGGTCACCAGGATCGAAGAGCTGTTGAAGCAGATTCCCGGAGGGGCCAAAAAGCAGGGCTTTTTCTTTAACAGAATGTTTTCCAAATTCAGCCGGTTCTACCGTTATGGCAATTTTGTCGCCATCGACGAGGATTTTATCTACTCGATGTACACGGAAAAACTGTTTACCACCCCGGAAACCGCCGGTTTGATCGGGCTCTCCTACCGGATCGGCCTGGCCGGCATGATCTTTTCCTCCGACGTGATGACCAACAGCGGCTATGTCGTGCCGAAGAACCGGGTGCTGAGTTCCAGCGATTCCGTCTTTGACTATTTTCTGGTCTCAACCCACCTGAGCTTCTACGACTATTTCAACGAATACTTCTATCCCTACTTTCAAAAACAACGACCGGGACTCAGCAAACAGGCGCTGATCGATTCCCAGAGTCTCAGGAGCATCGAAGGGTATCTGAAGTCTTCCACCAAGTTCGGCATGATGACCAACGAGGATGATTTCATTCTGACCAAGCCAGAGCTGGAATACCTGCGGCAGCTGTTCGGCGAACGGGCAAAGATCTATCCGCGCGGCGGGCATCTGGGCAATCTGGAGTTCAAGGATAACCAGGCTTATATGGTTGACTTTTTCAGGATGGGGAGCACGCCATGAAGACTACAAACCACTACGGACAAGGTTTTGTTATCGCTGCCATGATTTTGTCGCTGTCGCTCGGCGGGTGCGCCGCAAGCATGGTGAACAACCCGGAAGAGGTGCCGGCCATGCATTCGATCAACGAGTTCAAGGATCAACGT
>JAURXC010000025.1 GCA_030654645.1 Deltaproteobacteria bacterium
ACTCGAAATGGTACGCTGAGGCTGACTACGCTAAGTTGTTGCACGAAGACCTGGCCATCCGGAAATTCTTGAAAAAGCGTCTGTACAGTTCCGGTGTGTCTAAAATAGAGATCGAGCGCGCGGCAAACAAATGCAAGATCAATATCTTCACCGCTCGTCCGGGTCTTATTATCGGTAAAAAGGGTTCTGAAGTCGAAACGATCAAGAAAGATCTTGCGCTGATAACTTCTAAAGAAGTCTTTATTACTATAAACGAAGTTCGCAAGCCTGAACTGGATGCACAGTTAGTGGCTGAGAACGTAGCTCTGCAACTGGAGCGACGTATCGCATTCCGTAGAGCCATGAAGAAGAGCGTCACCTCGACGTTGAAGTTTGGTGCCAAAGGTATCAGAATTACTTGTTCAGGAAGACTTGGCGGTGCTGAAATGTCACGTACAGAATGGTATCGTGAAGGGCGGGTTCCTCTCCATACCCTGAGAGCTGACATAGATTACGGGTTTGCCGAAGCAAAAACAACATATGGACTTATTGGCGTAAAAGTACTGATATTCAAAGGCGAAATTCTGCCTGGTAAGTGATCTTTTTATTTTGCACAACAGGAGCACGCATCAATGTTAATGCCGAAACGGGTCAAACATAGAAAACAGATGAAGGGGCGTATGAGCGGTAAGCCCTGCCGTGGAATCGATCTTTCTTTTGGCGAGTTTGGACTTCAGGCCACAGAGTGTGGATGGCTTGATTCACGTCAAATTGAAGCAGCGCGTATCGCGATGACACGTTATATCAAGAGGGGTGGTAAGATCTGGATTCGTGTTTTTCCGGATAAGCCTTTGACTGCAAAACCTGCAGAGACCAGGATGGGTAAAGGTAAAGGTTCACCTGATTCCTGGGTTTGTGTTGTTAAGCCAGGCGTAATCTTATACGAGATGGAAGGTGTGACCGAAGAGATTGCACGCGAAGCTCTGAGGCTTGCTGCACATAAACTGCCCCTTTCAACAAAGTTTATCTCACGGGGAGAGCTTCATGAAGACTAATGACCTCAGGAAAATGACCTCTGAAGAACTGATCAAAAAGCAGACTGAGACAACTCAGGAACTTTTCAATCTCAAATTTCAGCTGCATACCGGCAGACTTGAGAATACATCCAAGCTTAAATCTGTCCGGAAGGACATTGCCAGAATTAGTACAATACTCACTGAGATAAAGGCATAGGAGCATCGAAATGATTGAACGTGGTCATAGAAAAACACAGGTAGGTGTTGTTGTAAGTGACAAGATGGAGAAAACCGTTGTAGTCAAGGTTGACCGTCTTGTTAAACACAGCATTTACAATAAATATATCAAGCGTAGTGTTAAGTACAAGGTTCATGATGAACAGAACAGTACTAAAGTCGGTGACCGCGTACAAATTATCGAGTGTCGCCCATTGAGTAAAGATAAACGCTGGAGTCTCAAGCAGATAATTGAAAGTATCTCTTAGTATAGGGAGTATCGTGTAATGATTCAAATGCAGACAATACTGGATGTAGCCGACAATTCAGGCGCAAAAAAACTATTTTGCATAAAAGTCCTGGGCGGTTCCAAGAGAAAATATGCAGGCGTTGGCGATATTATTGTTGCTTCTGTTCGTGAAGCGCTTCCCAATTCCAAAGTTAAAAAAGGCGATGTTGTTAAAGCTGTTATAGTTAGAACTGCAAAGTCTCTAGGTCGTCCGGACGGATCATACATCCGTTTTGATGATAACTCTGGTGTTGTAATAAATAATGCCAAGGAACCGGTTGGTTCTCGTATCTTCGGTCCGGTAGCCAGAGAATTGCGGGCTAAGAAGTTTATGAAAATTATATCTCTTGCACCGGAAGTACTATAAAAATATCGGAGAAATTACAGATGCAAGCCATTAAATCCCATGTTAACAAGGGCGATACAGTTATGGTTATTGCCGGTAAGGAAAAAAGTAAAACCGGTAAGGTCTTACAGCTTCTTCCTAAAAAGCAAGGCGTAATCGTAGAAGGTCTCAATATTGTCAAACGTCACGTTAAAGCACGTGGCAATGAGGCCGGCGGGATAAAGGAGAAAGAAGCAAGGATACACATCTCCAATGTCATGCCATATTGTTCAAAGTGTGCTAAGCCTGTCAGAACCAGCAAGAAAATTCTGGAAAACGGCGAAAAGCAGCGTGTTTGTATCAAGTGTGGCAATTCGCTTTAGAATTTCTTTGGAGGAAACATCATAATGACGCGTTTAAAAGAAATATATATCAAAGAAGTTGTACCTAAGCTTCTTAACGATTTTACGTATAAGTCCTCCATGCAGGTACCGCGCATTGAGAAAATCGTTGTTAATATGGGGTTGGGCGAAGCAATTCAGAATATTAAGATTCTTGATTCTGCTACTGCTGAACTGAATGCAATAACAGGACAAAAATCTGTTATCACAAAGGCAAAGAAGTCAATTGCTACATTCAAACTTCGTGAAGGTATGCCTATCGGTTGCATGGTTACACTGCGTCGTGAACGTATGTACGAGTTTCTCGACCGGCTCATGAATGTATCGCTTGCCAGGGTTCGGGATTTCAAGGGTGTCTCTGGAAAAGCTTTTGACGGTAAAGGCAACTATACTCTTGGTGTGAAGGAACAACTTATATTCCCTGAAATTAATTACGACGCTGTCGATAAAATCAAAGGCATGAATATAACTATAGTGACAAGCGCCAAGACTGACGAGGAAGGTAAAGCTCTTCTCAAGTACCTGGGCATGCCGTTCAGGAACTAAGAAATCTGGAGGATTCTGTGGCAAAAGTTTCAATGATAATCAAGTCCCAGCGCAAACCTAAATTCAAGGTTCGCCAACACAATCGTTGCCCGGTCTGCGGGAGACCTAAAGCTTTCTACCGGAAATTCGAAATGTGCAGAATTTGTCTGCGCAAGTACGCCTCCTCTGGCCAGATTCCCGGCGTGATTAAATCCAGCTGGTAACTTCAAGCCCATATAGAAAGAGACAGGAGCATACTCACGATGTCCATGACAGATCCAATTGCTGACATGCTTACCAGAATCAGAAACGCGAACATGGTAAAGCATCAGAAAGTTGACATTCCTTCTTCAAACATGAAAGTCAGTATAGCCAGTGTTTTGAAACAAGAGGGATTCATTAAAAATTATAAGGTGATCTCTGATAACCTTCAAGGTGTTCTCAGGGTATACCTGAAATATATTGATGAAAAAGATAGTGTGATTAACGAGATCAAGCGAATCAGCAAGCCTGGTGGACGCGTCTATGTAAAGTCAGAAGATATACCCATGGTAAAAAGCGGGCTTGGAATTGCGATTCTGTCCACATCCAAAGGGATCATTACTGACAGTACAGCACGTAAGGCCGGAGTAGGCGGCGAACTCATCTGCTCAGTCTGGTAAACATTGCGACAAGGAGTACATTAGATGTCAAGAATAGGTAAACTACCAATAGAGATACCAAAAGGTGTCAAGATCGGTTTCAGTGACTCTATGTTGTCTGTACAGGGTCCGAACGGATCACTGGCGCGCAAGATAATGTCAAATGTTGTACTCGACATCAATGAATCAACAATTCTG
>JAURXC010000043.1 GCA_030654645.1 Deltaproteobacteria bacterium
TAGAATCTGCATCAAGAGCTAACGGCGCATCAGCAGAATTCACAAAGATTTTATCTGAACTACACATGATTGTAATAATGATCGTATATAGTTATAGAAAAACGAGGAGGGATCAACCAATGAAAATAAGACTCAACGAAGATTATTATTTCTGGTGTTGTGACTGGTGTGATAACGAGAACCTGGTGCTCTGGTTCAGGCTGAAGGAGGGAACATATTGCGGAGCTTGCCACCGGCCAATGAACCTGCCGGAAACCAATGCCGCGGTATTAGAAAACTCGATAGCCGCCGGGTTGTGCTAGCCATGCGCGGACTGCTGGCATATCTGTCAAAATGGTGTTGTTTGCCCGTAATGGGTGGTTTTGCTGAACTGGATATACAGATTGGCAAGCTCAGGCTGTTGCGGGACTCCTATCAGGAGCCACTGCAATTCCGTCAATACGGACAAGCATCCGACTCAAATAAAGAAGAGAAGAAACTCTGTATTCAGCAGTGAGCCACCATGAATACTTCAAGGCGCGGCTTCAAATGATTCCCAGCCGCACCCCTCATGGGACAGTCTGCCAAGACGGCCCCGGTCACCGGTTGTACTCTTCAGCACCGCTCCGCAGGCATAGCGCACAACATCCATCCTGAACACCGGTGCAACCACGTCGGATTCGGTGCTGACCACCCCGCTTCCGCAGCTCAAACATCGACTAACCAATTTTTTCACTGTACCCTCCTTGGATATGCCATTACGGAATCATAGCAAATAGACGGTTACAGAGGTGTGCCGTGTTGGCAAAAAGTGCGTAACGAGCCAGGACCTGCCCAGCCTACTCCCCTGGGCAATCAGACAACTGGCCGACAGCATCCGATTCCCGCTCTCTTTCACATATCGGGCAGATGTAAAACGTGTTGGGAAGATTCATATCACAACACCTCCATTCCGCGGGACGGGAGAGTTTCCCGGCATCATCCCACGGATAAGGATCTCTGCTATAATTGTGTCCGATTTTTTTAGACATTCGTTGCT
>JAURXC010000049.1 GCA_030654645.1 Deltaproteobacteria bacterium
GGGTATGCCTGATAGTGCCGAGGGACGCTCGCTCCCCTTTTCCTCTTTCTTGATCTTTTCCCAGTTCTCGATCTGAGCGTTGCTGTCCTTGATGTCCAGGTCGCCGAAAACGTGCGGATGCCGGCGGATCAGCTTTTCACAGAGGGTGTCGATGATGTCCCTCATCGTGAAAGCCCCCGACTCCTCGGCGATCGCGGCATGAAATACCGGCTGCAGCAGCAGGTCGCCCAGCTCTTCTTTTAGATGCTGGGGTGATTTGTCATCGATTGCTTCGATAACTTCATAGGTTTCCTCTAGCAGGTAACGTGTCAGGCTCTCGTGGGTCTGCTCCGCGTCCCAGGGACAGCCTCCCGGTCCCCTCAACCTGCGCATGATGCTCAACAGTTGTTCGAAATTGGCGCTATCAGGATTCATGTGGTTTCTCTCCCGTTCGGAAATAGGTGTGGTTTGCAATGTCAGACGAGTAGTGCTAGAGTGCCTGAAAATATTTAGCGGGTGATTATTTATGAATGAAATGATTTTTTTACTGCTGCTGTTCGGTCTGCCGGCGGCGCTCGGTTTCAAGCTGGCCCTGTCCCGTGGCAAGAACCCGTTGCTGTGGGGGCTGTTGTGCGGCGTATTTCCCTTTTTTCTGATGGTGCTGCATTTCAACCGGCCGACCCGGGAAGTGCGCGGATATTTCAGGAAATGCGGCCACTGCGGCCGGACTTTCCCCTGGAAGGATGCTGCCTGCAAATACTGCGGCAGCGCAGTTGCTACCCCGCCGGAAAACCCGTAGTTTCCATTACTATTTGATACAAACTTTCCTGACCTCTTTAAGATCGGTCAGTCCCTCCAGGCATTTCAGTATGCCATCCTGCTTGAGCGTGGTCATGCCGTCCATGATCGCCTGACGGCGGATGGCCTCGATTTCCGATTTTCTCTTTATCAGCGACTTGATCGCGTCCGTTCCCTCCAGCAGCTCATGAAGCCCCAGGCGTCCCTTGTATCCGGTGTCGTTGCATTGGGGGCAGCCCACCGACCTGAACAGCCTGATCTCGGCCGGGTTGATGCCGGTCTTGGCAAAATCCTCGCGGCCGTATTCAGTGATGATGTCTTCAAGTTCCTGCTGTCCGGGAACGTATTCCTGCTTGCAAACGCATAACCGGCGGGCCAGGCGTTGGGCCAGTATGCAGAGAATGGCGTCGGAGAAGCTGAAGGGGTCCAGTTCCATGTCCAGCAGCCGGGTGACCGTCTCCGGCGCCGAGTTGGTGTGCAGGGTGGAGAATACCAGGTGGCCGGTCAGCGAACATTCGATGCCGATTTCGGCGGTCTCCTGGTCGCGCATCTCTCCGACCATGATCACGTCCGGGTCGGCGCGCAGGAATGAGCGCAGGGCAGCCGCGAAAGTGAAGCCGATCTTCGGGTGGACCTGTACCTGGCGCAGTCCGCGCTGGGTGATCTCTACCGGGTCCTCGGCGGTCCAGATCTTGGTGTCGATGGTGTTGATGACCGAAATGGCCGAGTGCAGCGTCGTGGTCTTTCCCGAGCCGGTCGGGCCGACCACCAGCACCAGGCCGTAGGGCTGCCTGATGCAGGCCTCCATCACGCGGGAGTTTCGTTCCGTCAGCCCCAGCTTGTCGAAGGGGATCGGCTCGCCGGAGGCCAGCACGCGCATGACCACGTCCTCCAGCTGACCGGCGGTGGGCACGGTGGCGACGCGCAACTCGACGTCGATCGGACCGAATTTCTTGAAGTCGATCTTGCCGTCCTGGGGCTTGCGCCGTTCGGAGATGTCCAGGCCGCACATGATCTTGATGCGTGACGGGATCGCGTATTTGTACTTGTAGGGTATCTTCTGGTAGACCTTGCAGCGTCCGTCGATACGCATCCTGACCTGTACGTCTTCCTTTCCGGGAAAGGGCTCGATGTGGATGTCGGAGACCTTGTTCTGCACGGCGTCGATGATGATCTTGTTGACCAGCTGCACGATGGCGCTGTCCTGTTCCGACACTTTCTGCGATTCGGATTCGATTTCCGGTTCGTCTCCGGCGTCGAGCCTGTTGATGATGTCATTGATGCTGCTGCTGGCGGACCCGGAAGAGCCATGGCGGTAGAACAGGTTGATATAGGCCAGGATATCTTCCCGGAAAGCGCCGATATAGCTGATGCGCTTGTATTCAGGATAGATGAACTTGAGCATGTCCTGTCGCCCCAGGTCGGTCGGGTCGTCGATGACGATATGCAGAATGCCGTTTTCAATCTTGAAGGGCACCCACCACTCCTTTTTGAGCCGTTCCGGGCGCACCCGCTTGAGCAGCTCCTCGTCGGGCGGCAGCATGCCTGGATCATAGGCGATGAATTCGGTACCGAAATAGAAGGAAAGGTTCTTGGCCATCTCTTCCCTGGAAACGCCGAATTCCCGCATCAAAACACCGTCCAGCCCGATCTTGGCCAAGTCGGGGTGGGCGGAGGCTTTTCCAATGGTCTTGTCGTCGATCAGGTTCTTGTCCAGCAGGTAGTTATAGCGGGCCTTCTGGCGGATCACCTTGGTTGTGACCGAGAGACGGTAGATGTTATGGATCGCGATCGAGAGCGAAGTCGCCAGCTCCATGGCGTAGCTGATGTCGGTGTCGTCGTAGGGGGTGTTGTCTTTTTTGTTGATGATCTGGATCACGCCGATCAGGACTTTCTGGAACTTCAT
>JAURXC010000053.1 GCA_030654645.1 Deltaproteobacteria bacterium
GGAAGATGATGCCGATCTTGTTTTTGATCTGGTGGATGCGAGCGGTTCCAAATCACCCAAGCCTGATGAGGTGAAACAGTCGATTGTTGTGGTGGACGATGACGGACCCACCTTGCGTGCAATCACCGATGGATTGAGAGAATTAGGTTTTGTCGTGCATGCGATGACCCGTAGCGAAGATACCCTGATCAAGGTTGATACACTTCATCGCGGCGGAGATCTGCCGATTGTAGTAATTGATCTTATCATGCCGAAAATGGACGGTTCAGGTGTTTTGGGCGGAATTGAACTGCTTGAGCTGCTGCATAATAATTTCAAGGATCTCAGGATTATCGTAATTTCGGATTATCATCACGCCGATGCCGAAGTAAAAATACGTGATGCCGGTTATCCTTTTTTGCTGAAACCTCGGCGGGTTGAAATCAACAACCAGACATTGCTGCAAAACTTTATCTCTCAGCTGCTATTTAATATTCGAAACACGACCGATACAGTAGATCTTGCCGACTGCAAGGAACGTTACAATCTCGGTGATGAACTTCGCATTGAGATGGGAGATGACGAGGATGTTCCGTCTTCCAGTGAATCCGCCGCGAATAGCGGTGGGCTTTCGTTATTGCGTGGCATGCTGGAAGAGCTTAATAACCCGGAGTTGCAAGGTGGCGTTCTGCTGCTCGTGCTTCGTTTTGCGTCCGAGTTTTTCAATCGGGCGATTGTATTCACGGTCGAGAACAGCATCGTCTACGGTTCCGGTCAGTTTGGCATTTCAGGCGGCAAGGCAGGCGGTGACGAAAAAGTCAGGGCAATTCATTTTCCATTGGATGCGGATTCTGTCTTTAAGAAGTCTAACCTGACAGGGCAGTCGGATGCATTTAAACCAACATTGACTGCGGTTGACAAACGGATTTTCGAACACTTGGGTGGTGGGGTCCCGGAACAGGTTTTTGTCGGTCCGATAGTGAGCCAATCAAGGTTAATCGGATTTTTGTATGGTGATAACCTGCCGGGCAGGGACCCTATTCCAGACACGGACTCTCTGGCAATATTCCTGTCCCAGGCCGGAATTGCGATGGAAAAAACTTTATTGGAAAGACGACTGCATGAAAGGGTTAGCGCGTGATTAGAAAAACAATCTTGATTGCAGATGACTCTGCAGCGATGCGGGCCATGCTCATATCAATAGTTGAACCTCTTGGTGACTTAAGGATCGTGGAGGCTTGCAGTGGTTTTGAAGCGCTGAGGCTGTTGCCGCGAGAGCAGGTTGATCTGATTCTCACCGACATCAACATGCCCGATATCAATGGACTGGAATTGATCAGTTATCTTCGTAACAACCCTAATTATACCCATATTCCTGTATTCATAATTTCAACCGAGGGTAGTGCGAAAGACATAGAAAAGGGGAAATTACTCGGCGCAAATGAGTACCTGATCAAGCCTTTTGATCCGATGCACCTGCAGAAGTTAATCGAATCGTATCTGAATAAAGTCAATTAAATTCCAGTCAGGGATTCATATGAGTGATCACGGTACAACCGCACATAACAAGGCCATCAAGGATTTTCTTGCTGAGGCGGAGGAAATTGTTGAACAGCTCGGAACCGAGTTGGCTGATCTTTCCGACATGGCCGAAGGTGGTGATTTCAATCCTGACATACTGAATTCCATTTTCAGGGGCGCCCATTCCTTGAAGGGCCTGGCAGGGATGTTCGGCTTCACCGAGATTTCCGAACTCTCCCACAACCTGGAAAACCTGCTGGACTGGTTAAGGCTTGGTAAGATCCCTCTGAATCAGCAACTGATGCCGGTACTGTTCGATTCCCACGACCTTTTGACGTCTCTTGTAAGAGCGCTTTCCGATGGTGAGAGCCACAGCAAGTCCAATGAAATTGCGGCGTGCATCTTAAAGATCAATGCCCGTCTTGCCCCTCCCGAGAAAACTTCCGGAAGTTCCCCGCTGGAATCTCTCGGTTTATCGGAACAGGTGATCGGAGCTTTGACGGAATATGAAGAACATCGCCTGCTTGATAATATCTCCAAGGGGCGCACCATTTTCAATGTCCACACTTCCTTTGACTTATGCACGTTTGATCAGGAACTGGCGGCTGTAACCGATATTCTCAAGACTTGCGGAGAAGTCGTCAGTACATTACCCAGTGTGGGTGGGAACATCGAAACCCATATAGACTTTGATATTCTTTTCGGATCAACGCGCCTGCTTACTGACCTGAAATGCATGGTGGAGAGCGATGCGGTTTCGGTGAGGCAACTGGGGGCTTCAGTAGCCGCGGTTAACCCGACACCTGCCGAGCTTCTTCGCATATCAACCGTTGTGGCCCCGCCACCGGTTGCAGATATTAATACGAATGTTCCCGTTCAACAGCCGGCGGTTGTTGCGGCGTCTGCTGCCGATGAAACCGCATTGAGCGCCAAAAGCATGAGTAGAACGGTGCGCGTGGATATCGGAAAGCTGGATGAGTTGATGAACATCGTGGGCGAGCTCGTGCTGGCGCACTCGACCATTGCGGGAGTCACTGCAAAAATGCGCAACGAAGGCTACTCGCGCATGGCGATCGAGTTGGGCAAGGCTGCCAAGGGGTTGGAACGAAAGCTTACCGATCTGCAGAAGGGGGTTATGGAAATACGCATGATCCCTGTTGGGCAGTTATACGAAAAAATGTCACGAATAGTTCGCAAGATATCCAGGGAACAGGGTAAAAAAGTCGAACTGAAGTTTTTTGGCGCTGATACGGAACTCGATAAACTGATTGTCGAGGACATCTCCGACCCGATGATGCATATCATTCGCAATGCCATCGACCATGGCATCGAGTCACGCGAAACCCGTATTGCTCGCGGCAAGGACGAAAAGGGAACAATTCGGATCTCTTCATTCCAAAAGGGTAACCACGTTGTTATCGAGGTTGAGGATGACGGTAACGGCATTGA
>JAURXC010000050.1 GCA_030654645.1 Deltaproteobacteria bacterium
GCACCGTGGCGGTCTCCGCTGACGGCAAGGGAACCGAACAGCCGTTGACGGTCGGGACCATGACCCAGAACACCCGCGGACTCACCCCGGTTGAGCCGATGAAAGTCGAATCCGGTACGCCGGTCGCCGAGGCCAAGGTCATCTTCGACAAGATCACTGCGGCGATGCCGCCGGCGGAATGGACCGATTCCGGCAGGATTTCAGACATCATCGCCCGCTGGAATATCAACCATGGCCACTATCTGGCCGATGCCGGTAAATACAACGACGCGCTGCATGTTTTCCAGATCGCGCTCGACCTGACCAAAATCGCCGAAATACGCGCCGATGCCCATATGGAACGAGGCGCGGTCTATGCACGTTTCCTCAACAATCCCGAGCTGGCGCTGGCCGAGTATCTGCTGGTGATTGAGGAGTACCCGAAGCTGCCCCAGGCCGAAACCGCGCTGTTCAGCGCTGCCCAGACCCTGGTCGAACTGGGATTTGCCGATCAGGCCAGGATCCGTTTCGAGCAATATCTAAACGAGTACCCGGCCGGTAAACACAGGGATAACATTGAAACCCTGATGCGGAACCTGGGCAGGTAATGCCCGGCAGTTCAAGAGGGGGCGCGGTAACGTGCCCCCGTCTTTTTTTGATGATGCAATTTACAGCGGAGGAATCACATGAATAAACGCCTCATGTTCGTGCTGTTCGGAGTCGTCGCGGCTATCTGCTCTTTTCTTCTGTACAAGCAGGCCTCGCCGTCGCTCCAGCAGCAGGATTTCCGCATGAAAGATGCCCGTTTCCGCATTCGGGGGCCGGTCAAACCGGACAGGGACGTGGTCATTGTGGCGATTGACCACAAGAGCATCAAGGAGTTCGGACGCTGGCCATGGTCGCGCGAGGTGACCGGAAAGCTGATCGAGAATCTGTCGCTTCACTATGGCACCAAGGTCACGGCCCTGGATATCGTCTTTTCCGAGACTCAGAGCGCCGCTGCCGACCGGGCGCTGGCCGCATCGATCAAGAAGGCCGGCAACGTGGTGGCCGGCTACTTCTTCCGCGAGGAACAGGGCGAGGTGAATGCAGAATCCCTGGCCCAGCTGGAAGATTCCAGGATGAAGCTGGTCAAGATCGCCGAAGGTGTCCAGAGCATTCCGATTCCGGAGTATCCCGGCGCCGACCTGAATATTCCGGAAGTCGGGGCGGGGGCGCTCGATAGCGGCTTTTTCAACGCCCGTTCCGACGCAGACGGCCTCTACCGCCGCTCGATCCTGTTCTTGCTGTACAACGGCGACATCTATCAATCCCTGGCCCTGAAAGCGCTACGCCACTATTTCGGTTCGGAAGTGATGCTGGACGTGAAACAGTGGGGGGTGGATGCGCTGCAGATCGGTGAGATGCGGATCCCGTCCCGCGAGGATGGCACCATGGCGCTCAACTATTACGGCGGGACCGGCTCGTTTACCACGGTTTCCGCAGCCGATATCATAACCAAACGTCTTCCGAAGGATTCGCTCAAGGGCAAGATTGCTTTTGTCGGAGCCACCGAGATCGGCATCTATGACCTGCGCCCGACACCCTTCGATGCGACCCTGCCGGGGGTCGAGATCCATGCCACGGTGGCCGCCAATGCGTTGGAAAAGCGCTTCCTCAGGTACGACAGCAATACCCAGATGATGGAGATCGCCTGCATCTTCATCCTGCCGGTACTGCTGGGCGCCGCGCTGGCGTTCGCTCCCGGCACCTTTGCCGGGTTGGGTGTGCTGGCGGTGGTTACCGGCGCTTTCTGTCTCTTCAACTACACCATGTTCGCAAGCGCGTTCCGCGACATGACCCTGCTGTATCCGCTGTTAGGCATCGCAATTACCTACCTTGGCGGGGAGGCCTGGCGAAACCTGGTGGTTGAACGCAAGGGACGACAGCTCAAAAAGGCTTTTTCGAGTTATGTCTCGCCCGACCTGGTCAAGCAGATCGAAAAGGATCCGGACAAACTGGTTCTGGGGGGCGAGCAGCGCGAATTGTCGATCCTGTTTTCCGATATCCGCAGCTTTACCACAGTTTCCGAGAGCCTTACTCCACCCGAACTGGTCCAGTTACTGAATGAATACCTGAACCCGATGACCCGCATCGTGCTGGAAGAACGCGGTACACTGGACAAGTTTATCGGCGACGCGGTGATGGCGCTCTTCAACGCGCCGCTGGACGTACCGGAACACGCGACTCATGCCTGCTCCGCCGCGGTCAGGATGATGGAGGAGCTGCAAAAGCTGAATCAGGGTTTTGCCGTGCGGGGCATGAATACCCTCGATATCGGCATCGGCATCAATACCGGTCCGGCGGTTGTCGGCAACATGGGCGCCGATATTCGCTTCGACTATACCGCCATCGGCGATTCGGTCAACCTGGCCTCCCGACTTGAAGGGCTCAACAAGTATTACGGATCGCATATCCTGGTCAGTGAAGATACCCGCCTGCGGGTCAATCACGGCCGTTTCACATTCCGTGAAGTTGACCGTGTCAGGGTCAAGGGCAAGCTGCAGCCGATTGTCATGTATGAACTGATGATCGGCGATTTCGACATTCTGCCCCGTTTCGAGGAGGCGCTGGGCAAATACCGCTCCCGGGATTTCAAGGGCGCCAGGGCAATTTTTGAAGAACTTTCCGGCAACAGGGACGATGGCCCGTCCCGGCTGTATCTGGGGCGCTGCGACGAATACCTGGCCTCGCCACCGCCGGATGACTGGGATGGCATCTACATCGCCAAGGGCAAATAGCAACCCACGGAGCTTGTAGTTCCAATTCCAAATCAAGCCTCTGTCTGCAGTTGGTTTTCAGCCAGGCAAATTACCGACTAAAACCCAAAAAACCGCTCCGGAATATCCGGGCGGTTTTTATGTCTAATGAGATGTAAATATTCGGTATCATTTCTGTTACATGATTAGTTGATTTAATTTTATTGCTTGCATGTCGATAATTATAAGTTAATATTAATTTCAACTCTGCGGGGGGAGGTTTGCTTCGTTGAGATAAAAAATCCGTCTTGATACCCCGTTGCTTGCTACGGGATAGTTTATTAGAGGGAGGTGAATTCAGATTAAGTCATGTGGCCGGGATGGATCACTAAACACGAATCAAGGAGGATAGGTCATGTCGAGAACCAGAATAATTGTAAGCGCTTCATTGCTGTTGGCGGCATTTTCCGTAACCGCGGTTTCGGCCGGGATAGCCGGCAAGGAACTGTTGGGTAAAAAAATCTATGATGATTCGAATCTGTCAATCAACAATAACCAGGCCTGCGTCTCCTGCCATACCGGTAGTGTTGGTTGGACAGGGCCGGACAGCTTGACAAACGCACATGGCGCGGTGATGGAAGGTTCTATTGCGGGGAGCTTCGGGGACCGCAAACCGCCAAGCTCGGCCTATGCAACCCAGAGTCCGCTGTTCGATGTTCAGGTGCAGGCAGGTGCCACTCTGTTCGTGGGTGGCAACTTCTGGGACGGCCGTGCTACGGGATGGAAATTGGGCAACCCGGCCGCCGACCAGGCTCAGGGGCCGTTCCTCAACCCCAAGGAGCAGGCGCTTCCGGATGCGGCCGAGGTGGTTTCCAGAGTTTGCAGTTCCGATTATGCGGATCTATTCATGACAGTCTGGGGCGCCACGGCCTGTGATACGGCCAACATTGATATGGCTTACGATCTGATCGGACTTTCGGTCGCCGCCTATGAGGCCTCCCGCGAGGTAAACCAGTTCAGTTCGAAGTTTGATGCCCACCAGAGGGGCAGGAAATGCTTGAACAAACAGGAAATACTGGGCAAGGCGCTTTTCATGGGCAAGG
>JAURXC010000051.1 GCA_030654645.1 Deltaproteobacteria bacterium
GCCAATGGCCCGCTGGGGGGCATCCCCCAGTTTCCGGGCACGGCCAAGGCCATGGCAATTTCACTCTCCCCGTTGACCGGAATTGCCGGGGTCTCCAACTTCGGCGGCTATTTCGGGGCTTTCCTCAAGTATGCCGGTTTCGACGCGCTGCAGATCAGCGGCCGGGCCGACGGCAACGTGATGATCGTGATTGACGGAATGAAGAACGAGGTTACGATCACCGATATTCCCGTCACCGACCAGGTCTTCGACCTGGAGCGGGAGATCATCGCCCGTTTCACCGCAGCCGGGCACGACAGGCGCCATCTGGCCTTCATGACCACCGGCAAGGGGGCGGCCACCACCAGTTACGGTTGCATCAACAGCCATTACTTCGATGTTACCAAGCCGGCCCAGGACGGCGGCAAAGGGGTCTGGCGCACCAAACAGGCCGGCCGTACCGGGCTGGGGACGGTGATGATCGGCAAGAACGTGCGCGCCATCGTGGTGCTGGCCGACTATCCACATGGGGATAACCCCTACGGCGCCGCCGACTGGGACAAGGCCAAACAGGCCGGGGCCAGGCTGCACAAGGTGGTCAAGGAGGTCGATCCCCACTCGCTCAAGATGTACCGCAAGGGGAGCGCCGGCCTGATTCCGTTCATGAACAAGCACGAATACCAGTCGCTGCCGGTCAACAACTACCAGGCCGGCAGCGATCCGCGCGCCGACCATATCTCCGGGAAGTACTACGCCGAAAACCTCTTCGAGCACCGCGGCATGGACGGTTGTTTCCCCGGCTGCAACCTGATGTGCACCAAGGGGGGCTGGGTCACGCTCAAGACCGGCGACCACGTCGGGAAAAAGGTCTGGGTGGACGGCCCGGAATACGAGACCGCCGCCGGCTTCGGCTCCAACATCGGCGTCTGGTGCCCGGAGTTCGTGATGGAGGCCAACTGGCACTGCGACAACTACGGCATCGACACGATCACCAGCTGCGTGCTGATCTCGTTTTTGATGGAGTGCTTCCAGCGCGGCTACCTGAACCGTGAGGAGGCCGATGGTCTGGAGCTGGAATTCGGCAACGAGGCCTCCGCCATGACCTTCCTGCACCGCATCGCCCTGGGTGAGGGGACACTGGCAAAAGCCGCCGGCAAGGGCATGGGGGCGGTGGTCGATCTGGTGGTGGAGATGTACCGCAAACGGAGCGGGGTTGACGCCCGCGGCGAGCTGGAACGTTTTGCGATGCAGACCAAGGGGCTGCCGTTCTCGCTCTACCGCACCCACCGTTCGCTCTCGATGCAGGGTTCTTACGCCGCCGCCAGCGATATCGGCGCGCACCATGCCGCTGCCTGGCTGATCAAGGTCGATCTGCTGGGGGCCTTCCCCAATTTTGAGGACAAGGCCAAGGCGCTGATGACCTTTCCACGGGTGCGGCTGGGCAACGACAACCTGGGGTTGTGCAAGCTGCCCTGGGTGGATGTGTTCAACCCGGAATCCGCCAAAACTCTGGGAGCCGATGCCCATATCAACCCGGCCTCGCAGGAAATCTACGCCGACTTCTACAATGCCATGCTCGGCACCGACCTGTCCTGGCAGGAGATCTTCGCCCAAACCGACCGCGACATCAACCTGCAGCGTGTGATGAACGTACTTCGTTTCGGCAGGGAAACTGCGCAGAAGGACTGGATTCCGGAACGGGCCATCGGACCTACTGAAGACGCCTTCTACGATGCGGAAGCGGAGTATAATGACGGCGAACTGGTCAGAATCCTGTCAAAACCGCTGGAGCAGGTGCAGTCCATGCCCACCGCCGAAAAACGAGAAATCCTGATGCGGGAGCGGGGGGCTGACCTGAAGAAACTGGTCAAGGTTTACTATGAGGAACGGGGCTGGAACGAATCCGGCATCCCGACCGTGGCCACGCTGCAGGGACTGGGATTGTGGGATTTCATCACCGATGAGGCCAGGACGCGGATCGCGGAACTGAACGCCTGAAAGAACGCCGCAGGAGCTTAAAACAGGATCAAACGCAGACAGGGGGTCAACCATCACGGTTGGCCCCCTGTCTGCGTCTTGAGGAATGTAAAGAATACTGTCAGGTTCTGTCCGCCGCGGCTTTGGTTCTTCTGCGCAATACGACCGCAATGCCTGCCAGTCCCGCTCCGAGCAAGACTACTGTGCCCGGTTCCGGCACCGTTGTCGGGGCGGATTCGTAACAACCGGCCAGGGTCATCCAGTCAACCCTGAAAGTGCCGCTTTCCGACTTGATGGTTACCGTGAGTAAATGATCATCATAGAGCTGGGAAAAAACATCGATTGTTCCGGTTCCTCCGGTGCTTAGAGTCTTGTTGTCCCATAGCAGGAGATTGTCCAGCATCAGGTCGGCAATGTCGCCGTTGGCGCCGCATAAGCGCATGGTCAGATAGGCACGATGCAATATATCCGTTTCTCCCATCGGACCGATTCTGTCCGGTGGAATCAGGGACCAGTCGCTGCCATTATTTTGCAGCGGCACGGCGGCGATTTCCCACAGATACAGACTGTCAGTGTCCAGGTCAAAGGTCCAGGTGGAAGAAATCCCCGACGTAAATATGACATCGGTCTTTCGATAATCCTCGAAGTGATAATAGGTGGCCTGCGCCATCCCTGCGAAAGCCAGCAACATTACCATCGCCGAAAACAAGGCCGTAAATTTTTTTTTCATGTCATCACTCCTGATATGTTTGATCGTTGGAATCCGGCGAATACCCCTGCTCCAGCTTGCAGTCCCGTTCAATCAAGCTCTATTAAAACATTACAATTATCATGCCAGTAATTTTCCCCTTCCATTTAAGCGTGTTGGGCCAGCGACTCGCCGGACCGGACCAATGTGTAAGTAATTTCGACAAATATTCAGGTTAAAAAACCGGCTTTAAAACACATGCTCCGGTTCCACCCTGTTTCAATGAAGTCGTCGCTTAAGCCTCTAACTTGTCAACATGATTTATAATTTTTTTGAGTTTGCTGTCAGTCTGGTGCCAAAAAGCGCTTGACTTGAAAATTAATACATAATAATTTATCAAATTAATAAACTACAATAAGGAGAAAGGTATGGCCAAAAAACTGAAGATCGTTTCACTTGTTACTTCGGCGCTTGTGACGACATGCGTGGTTGCCGTTGCCGCCACGACGCCGGCAACTTCCCCCTTCAAGGTTGATCAGGAGTTGTTCAAGTTATATCCGTCGCTGATAGTCTATGAAAAAACAAAGGCGGGGTTTACAGAACCGGAAACGTGCGCTGGTTGTCACGAGGACAAATACAAGGAGTGGAACGGTTCTTTGCATAGTATGGCGTTCGTTGACCCGGTGTACCAGGGCGAATTGAACAAAGCGGTCAAGGCGGTGGGACATGATATCTCCCGTCAGTGCGAAGGGTGCCATTCCGCCGCCGGGGTCGTTACAGGAGAGGTCAAGGGGCCCGGATTGAGCGGCCTGTCGGTGGTTGCCAAGGCGGGCGTCTCCTGCGATATCTGCCATTCGATCAGCGCCCTTAACCACGACAGGACTCCCACGAAGGAACCGGAAAATGGTTCCTTCGTGATAAAGCCGGGCGAGGACGCCAGGGAAGGCGCGGTTCTGATCAAGCGCG
>JAURXC010000067.1 GCA_030654645.1 Deltaproteobacteria bacterium
ATCTGGGCGGAAAGCGTTGCCGGACAGGGCAGTGAATTCACGATGCTGCTGCCGTGCGCCGACTGAACAGACTGCAACTTGATAACAGACAACTGGAGCCGAATACATGAGGACAGCAGTAATTTTAATGATTCTAGCAGCGATAATTTTTGTTCAGTCTCCGGCCGGCGCGACCGATCTGGACCTGGGCAAGGGCATCACCATCGGCAGCGGTCCGAAAACCGTGATCGAATTCACCGACCCGGATTGCCCATTCTGCCGAAAGGCATCCAAATACTTTGAAAGTCGACGGGATGTCACAAGGCACGTATTCTTCTTCCCTCTGCCGAGGCATCTGAAGGCCAAGGAAAAAATCCAGTACATACTTTCCCAACCGGACCGGGCCGGCGCCTACCAGGACGTCATGTCCGGCAGAATGGACAGCATCGGTAAATTCGAAAGGATCACACCCAAAGGGATCAAGCTCCAGGAGGAGCAGTTCGAGATTGCCAAAAAGCATAAGATAGATTCAACCCCTACCTTCATGATCAACGGCAGAATCATCGAAGGGTTCGACCTGAAAAGAATAGAAGAGGCTCTTGGGCAATAGTAGTCTTCACCAGCGAATATCCGCTCTAAACAAAAAAGGCGTCCAATCGGGCGCCTTTTCTCGTATCCTGACTTAACTCTCAACTCTCTCCGGCTAGAACTCCATCGGCATCGCCTTGACCTGTTTCGCGGTAAAGACTGGGCCGTCCTTGCAGACATAGACGTTGCCCACGTTGCAGCGTCCGCACTTGCCCAGTCCGCATTTCATGCGATTCTCCAGCGTGGTGTAGACCTGTTCATCGGTAAAGCCCAGCTTTTCCAGCACCGGCAACGTGAACTTGATCATGATCGGCGGACCGCAGACCAGCGCGATCGTGTTTTCGGCAGCGGGAGCGGCTTCCTCAAGAATGGTCGGCACGAAGCCTACCTTGCCGTCCCATTCCGGACCGTTGCCGCCCGGATCGACGGTCTTGACCAGACGCACGTCCCCTCGCTCCTCCCACTCCTTAAGCTCGCGCTTGTAGACCAGGTCGGCTTCGGTCCTGGCGCCGTAAACGATGGTGATTTCACCGAACTTCTCCCGCAGGTCGAGACAGTTCCAGATCAGCGTGCGTAGCGGTGGCAGCGCGATGCCGCCGGCCACGAAGACCAGGTTTTTGCCTTCGAACTGTTCGATCGGAAAGGAGTTGCCGTAGGGACCTCTGACTCCGATGCTGTCCCCCACCTCCAACCGGCGCAGCTCTTCCGTGACACGCCCGACCGAGCGGAAGCAGCATTCGATGTACCCCTTGCGTGTAGGTGAAGAAGCGATGCAGAAGGTCGATTCACCGGCCCCGAAGGCCGAGTATTCGGCAAACTGTCCGGCCCGGAAGTTGAAGCTATCCCGGACCTGTTCGTCCTGGAACACCAACCGCAGCGTGCGGACGTCGGGGGTTTCGTCGATGACTTGCTCGACGGTGGCCAGGTAGGGGAGGTAGATGTTTTTGTTGCTGTGATCACACATTAGTTAAGACCTTTTTTCTTTATTTCTTGCTGATCTCTTCCACGATTGCCGCGATGTCGATCCCGACCGGACAGAGCCGGATACATCGGCCGCAACCGGTGCAGAGCGTCTGGCCGAATTTGTCGTCGTAGTATTTGAACTTGTGCATGATGCGGTTACGGTAGCGTTTGGGCTGCTGATCGCGGGGGTTGTGCCCCGAGGCGTGGTGCGTGAATTTCCAAAAGCCGCAGGCATCCCAGTTTTTCCTGCGCTTGCCGCTTTTCTCGGTCCCTTCGTCGACGATGTCGAAACAGTGGCAGGCGGGACAGACAAAGGCACAGGCGCCGCAACCGACGCAGCGGGTGGCGATGGAATCCCAGGCCGGGTCTTCGAAGTGTTCGTCCAGCCAGGCCTTGACCTTTTTCAGATCAAAGGCTTCGGTGCCGGGTTCGGCCAGCGCAACTGCTTTTACGTTGTTCGGTTCGCTGAAGAGACCGGCGTGACTGTTGACCAGTGCTTCGCCCTTGTCGCTGTAAGTTTCGCAGGAGTACCCTCCCCCCTCCAGCGGGGTCAGGAACAGGTCGCTCCCCTTGGTGTCGGACGGCGAGAGCCCCACCGCGGTGCAGAAACAGGCGTCGTCGGCCTTTGTACAGGCCAGCCCGACAATGGTGGTCTTTTTTCTGCGCTCCAGGAAAAATTCGTCCTTGTAATCCCAGGAAAAGACCGCATCCAGCACCGGTATCGCGGCGGCGTCGCAGGGACGCACCCCCACCAGCACGGTTTCCGGGAAGCGAGACGGATCGATGTCCTTGAGCTCGACTTTCTGCCCTTCCTTTGTGTAGGACATGATGTCCTCGCACAGCGGAAAAAAGGCTTCCTTGCCCGATCTGCGCGGCAACTGGTCGGTGATCATTTCGCCGGAGTTCTTGAGCGGTTCGTAGAGCGGCGTGCCAGCGTTCATACGCGGGGCAACCACACGTTTGCCTTCGGCGATCAGCTTGTCCAGCAGCGCGTTCAGGTTTTGTTCGGTGATGTATTTTTGCATTCTAAAACCTTTATTAGCCACAGAGGTCACAGAGAGCACAGAGGAAACCAAAAACTTTTGAAAAAAACAAAAACTTAAATTCTTTTGGGGTTAAAACCAAAGGCAAATACTTTTTTGTCAGGCCTTTACAGCCTTCTGTTTTTCCCATCGTTTTTTAAGTCTTTGAATTTCTCTGTGACCTCTGTGTCCTCCGTGGCAAATGCCTTTATTTTATAAAGCTTTGGTCGTCCTTCTCGGTGTAGCTGTTCAACGGCCCCTTGTCGTTGATTTCAAAGCCGGCCTCGTAGTCGTACAGTTCCTTCAGTTCCTTGGCCATCTTGCGGTTCAGCAGGTTCAGCGGGATATCCATCGGGCAGACCCGCTCGCATTCGGCGCAACCGGCGCATCTGCCGGCCAGGTGCATGGCACGCACGATATGCCAGGCGGTGTTGCCGGCCGGGCGCGGGGTGGTATCGACCATCTGCGGCTTGTTGCGATCGCAGAGGCACTGTTCACAGAAGCAGAACGGGCAGACCTGGCGGCAGGCGTAGCATTTGATGCATTTGCTGAACTGCTCTTTCCAGTAGGCCCAGCGTTCTTGTGGCGTCAGCGCTTCCAGGCGGGCGATTTCGGCGGCGTATTTCTTTTCCAGTTCGGGTGTCACCGGAGTCTGGGCCGGCACAAAGTCGCACCCCTGCGGCAGGTGGGCA
>JAURXC010000069.1 GCA_030654645.1 Deltaproteobacteria bacterium
GGGCCTTGGCCAGGTCGCCGGCAAAGAAGGCGTCGGTCAGGTCGCCCACGGTCTTGGGCATGATGTTGGCCAGAACCGATATGACCCCCACTGCGCCGCAGGCCATCATCGGGAAGGTGATGAAGTCGTCGCCGGAGAAGACGTCGATCTGGCTGCCGCAGAGCGCCATTACTTCGGAAGCCTGCTGCAGCGAGCCGGTGGCCTCCTTGATTGCAACGATGTTCTTGTGCGGCGCCAGACGGGCCACGGTTTCCGGCAGCAGGTTGACCCCGGTGCGGCCGGGCACGTTGTAGAGGATCTGGGGGATCTCCACCGCATCGGCGATGGCCATATAGTGGCGATAGAGCCCTTCCTGGGTCGGCTTGTTGTAGTAGGGGGTCACCAGCAGCACGCCCTCTACGCCCAGCTCCTTGGCTTTCCGGGTCAGTTCGATCGCTTCGGCGGTGGAGTTGGAACCGGTGCCGGCGATGACCGGAACGCGACCTTTGGCCTGCTCGAAAACGATGCGGATCACGTCCATATGCTCTTCGTAATCCAGGGTGGATGACTCGCCGGTGGTGCCGCAGGCGACGATGGCGTCGGTGCCGTTCTCTATCTGGAAATCCACCAGCTCGCGCAGTTTCTGTTCGTCAACCGCTCCGTTATTGAATGGTGTCACTATTGCTACGATGCTTCCTTTGAACATGGTCTGTTCCTCCGTATCTGTATTTTAAATATTGCCTGTATACAAAAGAAAAAAGTGGACATTTATAGCACAGGGATGAGAGAAAGTCAAAAAATAAGGCCGGTTTGGACCGATATACCGCTTCGGCCAGCCAGAGGCAATCCGGGCGCGCGGCTTTTGTGGCAAAGTTCTTGATCGATATGATATACTTCAGAAAAAGCCAGGGGGGACAGACCATGTTTGCCAGAATAATCATACTGTTGATTCTTGCTGTTGTTTCCTGCCACGACCCGTTGTTCGCGGCGCAAAAGCCGGATGACCACGATGCGCTGGCAGGGCTCAAAAAGGCCAGTGTCATCTTTGATGTGCGGGTGCCGGACCACGAAAAGCTGGTTTTCAATCTGAAACTGATCAATGAAACCTTCGATGGTCTGGTAGCGCAGGGGGTCAAGCCGAAGATGGTGGTCTCCTTCCGTGGACCGGGTGTCAAGCTCCTGACTGCTGCTGAAATTGATGAAGATGCGCTCGAACTGATCCGCGAATTGAAGAAAAAGGGGGTCCGCATCGAGGTCTGTTCCGTCGCCCTGCGGGTCTTCAAGGTTGAGCAGGCCGCCATAATCCCGGAAGTCAGGCTGGTGGCCAATGTGTTCAACTCGTTTATCGGCTACCAGAACAAGGGTTATGCGCTGATCGCGATCAACTGAGCCGTGGCGGGTGAATTTGCCCGCCCGCCCAAAATCATTTTAAAAACATCGGCGCCGAAAACCTGCAAACAGTTCAATCGTCTGCTTGACAACGATCCGCCCCATATGTCATTTCTATGCGGTTTTTCCCGCATAAACCACGGCTTACACAATTCTCACGTCCGCCCTCGTGGCCGGACATGCGCTACGAAGGGAGCATGATGAATTACACCAAGGCAAAACTACAGAACGGTTACTCCAACCAGATCCTGACGATCGATGTCACCAGCCGCAGCTGCACGGCCACGCCGCTGGACCAGCGGGCCAAGAATTTCTTCCTGGGTGGGCGCGGCCTGGGGCTGTATCTCCTGCACAGATCCATCACCGCGCAGACCCGGGCCTCCGATCCGGAAAACCCGCTGATCCTGGCCAATGGCCCGCTGGGGGGCATCCCCCAGTTTCCGGGCACGGCCAAGGCCATGGCAATTTCACTCTCCCCGTTGACCGGAATTGCCGGGGTCTCCAACTTCGGCGGCTATTTCGGGGCCTTTCTCAAGTATGCCGGTTTTGACGCGCTGCAGATCAGCGGCCGGGCCGACGGCAACGTGATGATCGTGATCGATGGAATGAAGAACGAGGTTACGATCGCCGATATTCCTGTCACCGACGAGGTCTTCGACCTGGAGCAGGAGATCATCGCCCGCTTCACAGCTGCCGGGCACGACAAGCGCCATCTGGCCTTCATGACCACCGGCAAGGGGGCGGCCACCACCAGTTACGGTTGCATCAACAGCCATTACTTCGATGTTACTAAGCCGGCCCAGGATGGCGGCAAAG
>JAURXC010000075.1 GCA_030654645.1 Deltaproteobacteria bacterium
TCTTCGGTCTTGCCCACTCGCTCCATGCCGCCATTGAATTCAGTGCACTTCAAGACCCTTCGCTTCGTGCGCTTTCCAAATTCCAGGCTCATGATATCGTTTATTTCGCACTGCTGGACAAGGAAGGGAGTTATCGGTATCACTCCAATTCCAAACTCATTGGAACCCAACTGCGGGACCGCGAGGTGCAGCAGAAATTGTCGACAGAAACGATGACCGGCAAAAGAGTCAAGCTGGCAACCGGCGAAGAGGCCTACGAAATGATTACGCATGTTCATGTCCCGGACGGAACGCTCGGACTGCGCCTTGTCATTCATACCACCCGCGCCGAGACGGTCATCAGGTCAGCTCGTATCAACATGATCATAATGATAACTCTGCTTATATTCAGCTGGTGTCTCGCAGCCGTGATTTATCGATATTCGCGTAGAGAGGAACAACACCGATTGGATCTGTCGCGTCAGGAATACCTTGCAAGAATGGGCGAAATGGGGGCCATGCTGGCCCATGAAATAAGAAACCCGCTGGCAGGTATCAAGGGGTTTGCCCAGCTTATTGAAAAAAAACCGGAAGACCCGCGCACAAGGGACTCGGCTCACAGGATTATCGTTGAGACGCTAAGGCTTGAAGAGCTTACCACCGATCTTTTGGCCTTTGCCAGGAGCGATGAATTTTCCGTGTCTACGATCCCGGTTGCTGAATTTATCGAACAGACAGTTGAAATGTTGCGAACCGAAGCCGAACAATTTGGCGTATCAATTGTTCTGGATTGTTCCCGGGGGCTGAGTATTCGGGGCAATCGAGACCGATTGATGCAAGTGTTTCTGAATGTATGCAGGAACGGATTGCAGGCAATGCCTGACGGCGGTAAACTGGTAATAAGCTCCAGGCAGTCGGATACGGGTATCTTGATTGTTATTACCGATTCAGGGCATGGAATCAGCCCTGATGACATGCAGAAAATATTTGAACCCTTTTTTACCACCAAGGCTCGGGGAACCGGACTGGGTCTGGCGCTAAGCAAAAAGATAATTGAAGAACACAACGGTTCCATCGACATAAAAAGTTCTGGAGCAGGAACGACGGTGACGATGGTGTTGCCTGTGGAGAGTCGCAAGGATGAAGTATGAACAGACGAATTCTTCTGGTTGAAGATGATGAGAACTTCAGGGCATTTTTGCAGGCGGTCCTGGAAGACGAGGGACACAAAGTACTGACCGCAGCTGATGGACTTGCCGGCTTGCAGCTGATACGCCAGGACAAGTTCGATCTGGTGATTTCTGACCTTAAAATGCCCGGTTTAAGCGGTTTTGATCTTTTCAGAGAAGCAATGCAGGAAGTTAATCCGCCACTCTTTATATTTCTGACCGCCTTTGGAACAGTCGAGGAAGCGGTTTCGGCAATCAAAAACGGAGCCTTTGACTTTCTCACAAAACCGCTCAAAAGTCCGGAGGCGCTGCTTGAGATTGTCAACAGGGCATTCGAAAGCCAAGCCCGCAGGATAGATTGCCTGTCACTGAATGAGACCGAGACGGCAGGATTACCCCCCGCGGAAATAATATTTGCCGG
>JAURXC010000080.1 GCA_030654645.1 Deltaproteobacteria bacterium
CCGAACTCCCTCAATATCGCTTTGGCTTGATACTCGTGTATGTTCATCATTTATCTCCAGAAACAGATCTATATTTTATATCCGGACATGTCCGGGAAATTTCATGTTCAAAAACGGCACAAATCCGGCCGGGTTCGCTCGCGGCTCTAACGAAACTTGCCTCAAGCGACATTTTTCACCCAGTCAGTATTTCCTGCCCCCCTCCCGCCAAGGGAGGGGGGATTTGTATCATTGCAACTTGATTTCTGAGATGACCCGATCGGATCAGTTATTGGCCGAATTCCTTCTTGCGAGGCGCTTTATGTTGAGCAGGTTCTTGTAGCCGACGTTCTCGGTGGTGATGTTGCCACCGGTGGCGCCGCATCCCAGCGTGAGGGAAGGCACCAGGGTGTTGTAGAGGGCGCCGATGGTGCCGTGCACCGAGGGCTGGTTCCAGACCACGCGGTTGGCATCCACTTTCAGTGCGAATTCGTGGGCGATGTCTTCGTTTTCGGTAAAGACCACCGCCGAGTGGCCGGCGCCGCCGTGGTCCAGCTGTGTCGCGGCGGCTTTGATGGCCGCATCCTTGCCTTCGGCTACATACCAGCCCAGTACCGGCGAGAGTTTCTCGCGGCTCATCCAGTCGTCGCCACCGGTAGTGGTCAAAGGCACGATCAGCAGTTTCCTGTCGGCAGGGATGCTGAAACCGGCCAGTTCGGAGATCACCTGCGGGCTCTTGCCGACGATCGACATGGATGGAACACCCTTCTCCTTGTCGAACATCACGGTTTCCAGCTTGGCTTTTTCCGCTTCGGTGCAGAGGTAGGCGCCGCTTCTTTCGAAGAGTATCAACGTCTTTTCGGCGATGCTGTGATCGTCGAAGATCACCGACTGGTCGGAAGAGCAGATGGTGCCGTTATCGAAGGTCTTGGAGGCGATCACGTCTTTCACTGCCATGTGCAGGTTGGCGCTCTTTTCAATGAAAACCGGTACGCCGCCCGGTCCGACACCCAGCGCCGGATGGCCGGAACTGTAGGCGGCCTTGACCATCGCTCCGCCGCCGGTGGCGACTACGATCGACACGTCCGGATGTTTCATCAGTGCGTCAGTGGCCTCGATGGAAGGTTGGGTGACCCACTGGATGCAATTTTTTGGAGCTCCGGCGGCCACGGCGGCATCCAGCATGATCTTGGCGGCCGCGGCGCTGCATTGCTGAGCCCTGGGATGGAAGGCCAGGATGATCACATTGCGACCCTTGAGAGCGATCAGAGCCTTGAACATGGTGGTGGAGGTCGGGTTGGTGGTCGGCGTGACCGCGGCCACGATGCCGAACGGCTCTGCGATCGAGATGATGCCGTCGGTTTCATCGATGACTCCCACCGATTTGGCGTCCTTCATGTAGTCGTAGACCACCTGGGTGCCGAAGTGATTCTTGATGACCTTGTCTTCCACATTGCCGATGCCGGTTTCCTCCACGGCGAACTCTGCCAGATAGCGCTCATTGGCAACACCCGCCACGGTCATCGCCTCGCAGATCCTGTCAACCTGCTGCTGGGTGAAACCCTTGAACTCTTCGAGCGCCTTGAGCGCCTTTGCTGCCATTACATCGATTTCCTGTGCCGCTGTTGTCATGTCTTAGCTCCTTTGTGTGTGATGGGGTGATTGATTACCCGGTAAATAACGATTCAGTTTCGTTTGTCCGGATATAGAGCAGTGTGCATGCCAAGCGATAAAACATTTTTTTAAACACGGAACACAGTAAGCATTAGACAGGATAATATGCAGAATTTACGGTATGTTGAAAAAAGAGAGTGGCCACTTCTCAATATGCTGGCAGCACGAATATATCGGGAAGATGGCACAAATATGTTCCATTACGAGACACATCCGAATCCGGACTGCTCCACAACGGGACACATAACATTGTTTTGTGGCACAGAAATGGCATAGATTATTCGAAAGAACGACTGGACGCCTGAATTGTTGAAATAATCCACAGATTGCAGGTTTCATGGAGAAAACTAATGGGGAGTTTTACAGCAGAGAAGCTCGAAAGCGTCCGCAGGGCCCGCGAAGATTTCCTGACCCACGGGATAATTCCGGCCGGAGTCGTTACCGATACCATCATCCGCTCCTGGCAGCGTTCGGCCGAGCGCGGTATCGGCATCGAGCGCGGAGAAACCCGCTGTACCCCCCGCTACGACCTGATGCAACGCCGGGAAAACAACGATATTTTCCTGACCCGCTCCCAACCGGTGATGGAAAGCCTCTACCACGAGATTGCCGGTTCATCCAGCATGGTCCTGCTGGCGGACAGCGACGGAGTCATACTGCACTCGATCGGTGACCCGGATTTCGTGGAACAGGCCCAGAAGGTCTACCTGAAACCGGGCGGCATCTGGTCCGAAGGGGTTAACGGCACCAATGCGATCGGGACCGCGCTGGAAGAACAGATGACCGTGCAGGTTCACAGCAGCGAGCATTTCATAGACAAGAACCGTTTCCTGAGCTGCTGCGCCACTCCGATTTTCAATCCCAGGGGGGGCATACTGGGAGCGTTGGACGTATCCGGCGATTATCGTGTTCACCAGCAGCACACCACCGCACTGGTGCGCCTCTCGGCCCAGATGATAGAAAACCAGATGTTCGCACCGGAATTCCCGGAGGACATCATCATCAGCTTCCACGTGCGGCCGGAGTTCATCGGCTCTCTCTATGAGGGAATCGCCGTATTCTCACCCGACGGCAACCTGGTGGCCGCCAACCGCAGCGCCCTGTTGCAGCTGGGACTGGATCGATTCCGGATTTCGGGGCAGACCTGTCTGTCAACATTCAGGCTGACCATTGCCAGGCTTCTGGAAAAGTCGCGCTTTCTGCCGCAGCCGGTATTGAAGCTGCCACTGGCCTCCGGCGTGGAGGTATACGGACGGATCTGGCCCGGCGCAGCGGTTTCCCCGGTGACGTTCCTGCCCATCAGCTCCCGGAAACCGGACGAAGTCAAACCGGCTGCGACCAGGAACAGGCAGGAGTGCATGCTGCTGGATGAGCTGGAACATGGCGATCCCAAGATGAAGGGATTGATTGCCAAGGCGCTCAGGGTCGTGGACCACGACATCCCGATCATGATCGAGGGCGAATCCGGAACCGGCAAGGAACTGCTGGCCCGGGCCCTGCACCTGGCAGGTCCGCGCAGGAACGGCCCGTTCATCCCGATCAACTGCGCAGCAATCCCGGAGGGACTGATCGAATCGGAACTGTTCGGCTACCAGGAAGGCGCCTTTACCGGGGCGCGTCGCAAGGGACAGATCGGCAAGATCAGGGAAGCGGACAAGGGAACCCTGTTTCTGGATGAGATCGGGGAAATGCCGCTCCAGTTCCAGGCACGGCTGTTGCGGGTGCTGCAGGACCGGACGGTGACTCCGCTGGGTGGCGCGGGTAGCCACCGGGTTGATCTGGCGGTGATCTGCGCCACCAACCGCAGGGTGCGGGACTCGGTGGCGGCCGGCAGTTTCCGTGAGGATCTCTACTACCGCCTGAACGGCCTGCTGCTGACCCTGCCAAGCCTGAGGGAGCGTGAGGACAGGCTGCTGTTGGCCGGCAAAATCCTCGAAAGCCTCTGCGGCGACGGCAGATACATCACCATCCACCCGCACGTGCTGCGCATATTCGAAAAGCATCCCTGGCCCGGCAATATCCGCCAGATGCACAACGTGCTCAGGACCGCCGTAGCCCTGCTGGGCGACCGGAATGAAATAACCGACGATGACCTCTCCGGGGACTTCCTGGAGCAGGCCGGGGCGATGGCCGGATTGGAACAGTCGCTCAGGCCCGATGGCGCCGGAAACTCCGGGAATGCATTGCTGGCCGAAATGGAGGCGCGCCTGATTTCATCGACGCTGGACCTGACCGGTGGGAATATTGCTGAGGCAGCCAGAAAAATGGGGATCGGCAGAAACACGCTCTACAGGAAGCTGCGCAGCCTGGCCGGAAATGAAGGAGGGGAGTCAGCACTGAATCGCTGACGCATCGGGTTGCCGCACTATTGCCGGTCGAGCAGTTCGCGTACCTTCCGCAACAGCTCAAGCGGCTGAATCGGCTTCATGACCAGTTCCGCCCCTTCGTCAATCACATCGCGGCTCTGTATAGTGTCCAGAGTATAACCGCTGGTATAGAGAATCTTCACGTCGGGGTCAATCAGCCTGATCTCCCGATACGCTTCCTTGCCGTTCATCCTGGGCATGATTATGTCCATCAGGATCAACTTGATCGAATCGCGGTTGGCCCTGAATTTTTCAACCGCCTCCAGTCCATTCTCCGCCAGGAGGACCGTGTAGCCGAATCCGGTCAGCACCTCCAGCACCAACTTGCGCACACCTGCGTCATCTTCCGCCACCAGGATCGATTCACTGCCACCCTTGGTGGGTTCCGGAACCACGCCCTCCCCGTTTCCGGCAAATTCACCCGTGCTGATGGGGAGATAGATGCGGAAGGTAGTCCCTATTCCAGGTTCGCTGTAGACGTTGACAAATCCGTGATGCTGTTTGACTATCCCGTAGACGATCGCCATGCCGAGACCGGTTCCCCTGCCCACCTCCTTGGTGGTGAAAAAGGGTTCAAAAATCCTGAGCCTGGTCTTTTCATCCATGCCGGTGCCGGTGTCCGATACCGAGATCAGCGCATATCGTCCAGGCTTGCCAAAACCGTTGGCCTGAATGAATGGTTCATCCACTTCCGTTTCACCGGTCTCCAGAGTCAGTATCCCGCCTTTCGGCATCGCATCGCGGGCATTGGTCGCCAGGTTGACCATAACCTGCTCAATCTGGCCGCTGTCGACTACCACCGACAGCTCTTCAGGGGCCAGTACCGATTTGAGCTGAATATCCTCGCCGATGATCCGCTCGAGGAAATGCCGTACCTGTTTGACCACATCATTCAGGTTGGCCGGTTGGGGGTTCATTACCTGTTTGCGGCTGAAGGTCAGCAGGCTGCGGGTCAGTTGGGCAGCCCTCTCCGAAGCTTTGATGATATGCTCCAGCTTTTCCTTATGGGGAAAGTCCGGACCCAGGTCCATTTTCAACATGTTGCCGTAACCCATGATCACCATCAGGATGTTGTTGAAATCGTGGGCCACACCACCCGCCAGCTGTCCGATCGCTTCCATCTTCTGGGACTGCAGCAGTTGTTCCTCCAGGCGTTTGCGATCGGTGATGTCTTCCGCGATTCCCAACAGGTAGCGGGCCTTTCCCTCAACGTCAAAGAGCGGAATTTTCCTGACGCGCAGGATGCGGTCGTCACCGGACCGTGTCTTGATCGTCTCCTCGGGAATCTCCAGCAGATCGCCCCGCGCAAGCACCTCCCGGTCCTTGCCGGTGAAGAAGGCCGCCTGTTCTTCGGGGAAAAGGTCGCGATCGTTTTTGCCCAACAGCTCTTCCCGTGAGTAGCCCAGCAATTCCTCGCCGGCTTTGTTGAAGGCAACGTAACGAAGCTCCACCGCATCTTTGACGAAGACCATGGCCGGAATGTTATCGACAATATTCTTTAGAAAGGCCTCGCTCTCGCGCAGATCCTCAAGGCTCTGCTGCAATTCGGGATAGTAGGTTTTGCGGAGGGAAAATTCGCCAAAGCCGGCCAGTTTCTTCTGCAAGACGTCCAGCGGGTCGGAAGCATCAGAGCGATTCTTCATACACCACCTCGATGTCGCGCTTGGATGCCTTTCTGGGATTGGTGGCCATGCAGGGATCTTTAAGGGCATGTTTGGTGAGGAATTTGACATCGTCACGCCCCACACCCAGCTCTTTCAGCGTCCGGTCAACACCGGCAGCCGTTTTCAGCTCCCTGATGTGATTGAGCAGCGCCGATTTTTTCTGGACAGAAGTTTTCCCGCGCAGGTCCAGCCCCATGGCTTCGGCAATGTGCTCAAAACGTTCCGGCGCGGTCGGCTGGTTGAACGCAATCACGTGGTCGAGCAGGATCGCGTTGCACTCGCCATGGGCGATGTCCAGCGCGCCCCCCAGGCTATGGGCCATGGCGTGGGTAGCGCCCAGGATGGCATTGGAAAAGGCCAGTCCCGCCTGCAGGCTGCCCTGCATCACGTTGCTGCGTAATTCAAGGTCGCCCAGGTTGGCGATGGAGGGGAGCAGATTGACAGAAATCAGGCGGATGGCTTCAATGGCGTGCAGGTCGGTCATTGCCGAGCGAGCCGTCGAGACGTAGGCCTCGATGGCGTGGGTCAGCGCATCCAGGCCGGTGCAGGCGGTCAGGTACGAATCCATCGTGGTCAGCGTGGCCGGATCGATCAAGGCCAGGTCGGGAACGACCGACTTGCTGATGATCGCGAATTTTACCTTCTCAAGCGGATTACTGATGATAACGAACTGTGAGACGTCCGCCGAGGTGCCTCCGGTGGTCGGAACACAAATCAGGGGCGGCATCGGTAACCGCACCATATCCACCCCTTCGAACAGCAGGATATGCCTGTCGTTGGAGGCGACAATACCGATACCCTTGGCACAGTCGATGGCACTGCCGCCGCCCACAGCGACAAGCGCATTGCACCTTTCCGCATGGTAAAGAGCAACACCGGCCATGATCTCATCTACCTTCGGATTGGGTGAAACACTGGTGAACAGAGCAAACGGCAACCCCGCCTCCACGAGGCTGTCAGTCACGTCCTTGGTCCAGCCGGCCGCTACCACGCCCGGATCGGAAACCACCAGAATCTTGCGCCCTCCCAGGTTTTTGGCATAGCGTCCGGCCAGACTCCGGGCGCCCACACCGAATATAAATTCAGGGGCAACAAACTTGCGTAGTTCAAAACCCACTGACATGACCGCCTCCATACACCGATACTTTTATAACGGCATTCTAACCCATACCGGAGCATCTCTCAACCAAATTTCAAGCCACCTGTTAATTAAAAATTAAATGGGTGGGATTTCTCCCGCCCATTATATTGAGATACTTATCCACGCCCCTTGCCAAAGCGGATGTGATCTGTTCTACAATTTGAATTGCATGGATTTTATCTCCAGAAACTCCTCCAGGCCGAATGCCCCTAATTCCCGCCCATAACCGGACTGCTTGAATCCACCGAATGGAGCCAGCAGGTTGAATGTGCCGCCATTGATATCCACCTGCCCCGCCTTGAGACGGCGCGCCACTCGTTCCGCCCTCAGCGGATCTCCGGACCATACCGCCGCCGCCAATCCGTAGATGGTGCCGTTTGCGATACTAACCGCATCATCTTCATCCCGGTAGGCCATGATCGACAGGACCGGACCGAAAATTTCTTCCCTGGCGATGGTCATCTCCGGGGTGACTCCGCCAAAAACCGTCGGACGGACAAAGAAACCGGTTGTCAGGCCATCCGGCGGTTCCACGCCCCCCAGCAACAATTCGGCCCCCTCAGCGATTCCCCGGCGGATGTAGTCACGTACCCGCTCCCGCTGAACAGCTGAGACCAGCGGCCCGAGCCGTGTCTGCTCGTTCAGGGGATCATCCGGAGCAAATGCGGCGGCAGCGGTTACAGCCAGCTCCGCCGCCTGTTGATAGAGCCGCTCCGGCACCAGCAGCCGGGTGTGTGCGGTACAGGTCTGGCCGGAATTGATGAAGCAGGCCGCCACGGTCGCCTTGACCGCGGTCGGAAGATCGGCGTCGTCGAGAACAACAGCTGCGGACTTGCCGCCCAGCTCCAAGGTCACCCGTTTGACCGTTCCGGCCGCCAGTTCCGCCACCCTGCGACCGGCCCGCAGCGAACCGGTGAAGGAGATCAGGTCAACATCCGGATCTTGCGCCAGCTGTTCCCCCACCTCCGCGCCGGTGCCGGTCAGAAGGTTGAATACTCCGGGCGGAAGCCCGGCTTCGTGGATGATCTCAGCCAGGATAAAGGCCGAGAGCGGCGCCACCTCGCTCGGCTTGAGCACCACGGTACAGCCGGCCGCCAGCGCCGGCGCTACCTTGGCAACAGCCTGGTGCAGCGGGTAGTTCCAGGGGGTGATACATACCGCCACCCCGACCGGTTCGCGCAGCACCAGCGAGTTGCCGATCCGCTCTTCAAAAGCATATTCTCCGAGCAGTTTTACATAGCTTTCCCAGACAGCTACCGGCAGCCCGGCCTGGATTCGCCTCGATAGCTTGATAGGCATGCCGACTTCAGCGGTAATGGTGCCTGCGATATCGTCTGCCCGCGCCGCAAGCCCCCGCTGGATTTTTGCCAGGTATTCGGCTCGCTCCGCAATTGGAGCACAGCCCCAGGCTTCCGCCGCTCTCCGGGCGGCAGCTACCGCCTGCCCCGCATCCAAACGGCTGGCGGCCGGTACCCGGCCGATCAGCTCTTCCGTGGTCGGATTAGTTACTTCCAGATATCCGTTCCCTACAGATGATACCCAGTTGCCATCGATATATAGTTTTTCTTTTACATGCATAACGCCCCCCTCGTTAATGATTACCTTATTAAGCGCCTAACAGCATCCCGAATAATACCGCATATTTGTTTGCAGGCAACCTTATCTGCCAGGCTACCCGCAAAAAAAAGCCGTCCCGGATCGGGGCGGCTTGTGAGTTCCATTATAAAACGGACGTCTCTGCTTGTTTATGCGGCCAATTTTTCTTCCGTGTTAACTTCCCTGAAAGTTTCTCCATCGTTATTCAGACATTTAGGGCATTCCAGCGCGGCAAAATTAGCGCTTACCGTAATTGGCGTGAAATCTTTTGCCAGGCTCTGGTAATAACAGATTCCACATTCAAACTTGTCTTTGGATTCCATGATTTTCTCCTTTGCATGCTGTTGTGGTTGATTTCTGTAAATGTGTCCGTTTCATGTCAGCATTGAAAATGTGATCAGCAATGACACCTCCCAATCAAACAAACGTTTGTTTTTACGCTATTCATAAAAAAACGGCCGGAGCATTACCTGAGGACCCCCCGTGTAAAGATATCCATGATATGACGGATAAGCTGTTCATCACGCTCCGGAGCGTGATCGACCAGCTCGGCCGTTGCCGGTTCCAACAGAAAATAGAAATTGATCATCCCGGCCAGGGCCAAAACCGTATCGGTGGGATTCAGGTCATCCCGGAACTTCCTGTCGGAAAGCCCGTCGGCAAATGTATCCAGAAGCATCTGCACGACCCTCTTGATCGCCGGTTTTATGATCGTCTCGAAGCAAGCGGTCGGATTGGTTAGTTCACTGGTATAGAAGCGGAGCAGGTATGGATTTCTGCGGTAACGTGAAACCGTGGCGCGAACATAAAGTTCGAATTTCTGGAGCGTGTCAATCTCCATCTGCTCGATCTCTTCCAGCTTTCCCAAGATGGCGAACTGTTCGGTCAGCACCGCGGCATACAGCCCTTCCTTGCCACCGAAATAGTACGAGATCATGGAAAGGTTGACGCCGGCCGCGCTGGCCAGCTCGCGTACGCTCACGCCGTTCAGCCCTTTTGCGGCAAACAGCGGGACCGATGCTGCAATCAGGTTTTTTCGGCAATCGTTATCAGCCACAAAGATTTCCTCCACAAACAGGATATCGGTTATCATTCAAACGTTTGATCAGTTTTAAATATACTCTTAAAAACATGAAATGCGAACCATTATTTCGGTTCGCATTTCATGTTGAATATATCGACCAGCCAAAAGACTACTAAAACATGGACACCACTCTATATACCGTTCAATATTTCCAGGCGCTTGGCCCGGTATTCATCTTCGGTTATCAGCCCCTTCTCCTTGAGCTCTTTGAGTATGATGAGCCGTTCGGCCGGTTTGCGGACCTCCTCGCTTCGCTTTGCCGGTTGCACAGCTGCAGCCGGTCCAGCCGCCTCCTTTTTCTCGACAACGGCTGAAGGCACGACCGGTGCCTGCCAATCATCTCCGAAAGCCAGCCAATCCCCGCGCACAAGCGGAGTATCCGTCAACAGCGTCCACTCCCCGCTGGCCTGTTTCTGCCTGCTGCCGGGTGTAAATGGCGAGAGGCGACGGTCCTCGCGTTCGTTGACATCCTTCTGGACCAGGCCGACAATCAGGTTGAGTTTGCCGGCCTTAAAAAAGACCCGTCCGGTGGTAACCCTGGGGCTCTTGGCAAGACCGTACAACGCATCATGCAGTCCAAAAACCGCGAACACCACATCCTGGCCGGGAGCTGCCTGTTTAAGGGCTTTTTGCAGATGTGGCGCCAGAACCTGTATCGCTGGCGCGGTAAAAAGCGGACCGGGCTTTTCGCTATCCGCAAAACGGACTTTTATTGAAGCAAGTATCGAGGTGAGCCTGTCCAGCGAAAACTCGGCGGGGTGATCATTGGCAGCGATCCGCGTATTCCCGTCGGAATCCTGGCGTTCCAGAGCCACGAACTGGTCGCGACTCTGCCAGAGTTCGTTCCGCGCGTCGGCAGTCCGTGCTGTTACGGTCAATAACAGGACTGCAGCAGTTGCAAGCCAGAGCAGGACAATTTTTCCAGAGACGCGCGTTTTCATGTTTCCTCCCGTTGAAACTTCAGATCCGATCTTGCCTGTTTTGAAAAAAGGAAACAGGGACACCAGCAAGTGCCCCTGTTCCAGTCCAATATTCCAATCCCTGATACTATACCATCAAAAAGGAAGTTTGCCGTATCCCATCAGACCGAATGCGGGCGCCAGCAGACAGGTGAAGCTAAGGACGATGAACATGGTGGCGGCGACCTTGGGGTTGATCTTGCCGTAGGTCACGCCGGTTACGGTAAAACAGATCACGACAAACGTCAGGTTCATGAATGCCAGATAGGGAACTACATCGATAAACGACTTGCCATCCGGTTTAACTCCGCCGCCGGTTGCATATAAAAATGCATATATAGCGCATACTATCCCCACCAGCAGCGCGCCGTTTCCAACGGTACGCAGATCGGTGACACCGGTCATGAGAGCGTGACCGGTCTGCAGGTACAACACGCCGAACACAAACAGCAACCCGGCGGTGAAGGGATCGGTAAAGACCGCAGCCTGAAGGGTCGCGCCGATCACGACCAGTATACCGACAACAGAACTTACAAAACCGGTGCTTTTTGCCTCACCGTAACCCAGAAAAAACATACCTACCGGAATCCACATAATACTGATCAATACAAGCAGAGCTAACGTCATTGTCTTCCTCCTGAATTAAATTACAGTCCCGCAAGGGGAGCAAAGGGATACTTATTCGGCTGTGGTCGGATCAATCATGGTTCGCACTTCGGCAACGCTGTTGGCCGGGAAGCCGCCTTGCTTGGCATGCTCCAGCACCATTTCCTTGTTGGGCGCGATATAGATGCAATAGATCTTGTCATCGGTCACAAAGCTCTGTACCCACTGTATCTGCGGGCCCAGTCCCGAAAGCACGCTGCATGACTTCTGTGAGATCGCCTGCAAGGTTTCAGCCGGCAACTGTCCGGCGCCTGCAAGTTCACGTTCGATCACATATTTTGGCATGACAATCTCCTTTATTAAATTATGCCCGGACGGTTACCAGTAAAACATGGTCCCAAGTGCAAAAGCGTTGGAGTGCTGCTTGGCTCCGTCCATCCAGGTGTTCTGAGAATAGATATACTCTGCTACGAACTGGGTGAACTTGTTCAGGTTGTAAGTGATTGTAGCAACAGCGGCTTCCTGATTTTTCATGGCGATGAAGGTTGCCCCTTCCGTGTCGTTTTTCTCCTGGCGAGACTGGCCATAGTTGGCACCAATCATGACCGATGGGCTCAGTTTGTAAGTAGCCTGGAGCAGATAGCCCCAGTGCAGGCGTGTTTTGCCGTTTTCATCAGCAGCGGAATTAGGAAGGACGTTACCGTCCTGAGCACTGAGCATCCCCAGACCTCTGCCGACATAGCCGGATCCCAGCAGGTTCAGTCCGCTGAAACCGACTCCCAAACCGTAAGCGGCGCCAATGGATTCGTCGTTGCTATTGCCGGTTGCACGGGGTGCGGTCTGATACAGACCGGAGAGCCAGGCCTGTGTCGTTGTGGCGCCGATTTTACCGGCATAGGAGACCTCGGCCTCGACACGGGGTGAGTTGGTCTTGCCGGTATTGGCAGTGATCTTGTACGGTTCGGCAACTTCCAGAGCGACCTTGACGCCAGCCATGTCAGGGGTGGTATAGCGGATCTGGGGACCGAATCCGGTGTAGAGATAACCGTATCCGATATGTCCCAGGTTCACGGTGTTGGCACGCGAACCTACAACACCGGACGTCAGCAGGGTCATGTCGGTCAGGATGTTCTTGCCCTGGTACAGGTTGAGGGCGCGACCGGCAAGCAGTTCGCCGTAGGCGCCTTTGGCGGTGTAGAATATTTCACGGAAATCAATATTGCCGCCGGTGTTAAAGCGTGTATCGTTTTGATTTTGAATACTTGGATAGATACCGATCCGGACGGTAGAATCGACACCATTGGTGGTCGGCGCCTTGACGTTGAAAGCTACAACCGAGGGCAACAGGCCTACACCTATGCCGAAGCGCTGGTTATGCTCACTCGTGGAAGCGTTATCGAGGAGGCTTGCAGCACGGGTGAAGCCGGCAGGGGTATTCGGCAATGGTGTAGTGGAGTGGTAGTAGGAAAACACGTCCACAATACCGTCCGTACTGAGCTGCCAGCCATTTTCGCCGCCGATTACAAACGCAGCATTACATGGACTGCTTGTTGCCACCGTAACCGCTGTTACTACACCTAATGCAAGTAATGTCGCTTTTTTCATAAGTTCTCTCCCTCTGTTCAATAAATTTGAAATTTAACGTCAAGCTCTTTCCACTGCGGTACATCCGACTTCCGACAACTAGTGTTCCGACCCCATCTGTCCAGCCAATCCTGCCGCTCCTTTCCGTAGTTGGCATATTTATTTCGAACATGATGTCCGTGCGCGACAATTAGAATCCAAGATTTAAATCAGCCTGGCCCAACAAAAATCAATAGGGCCAAAACCAACGGAATCCCCCACTCCGCTGACGAGCAGTCTGCAACCGTGGTGCCAAAAATAAAACATTGGTTTTTTTGTTTAATTTCAATAGGATATGGATATACAAATCTTCATTGATTCCAGGAGCAGATATGGCGCATAATTGGACATATGATTTATATAGCTGTAATTACGTGGCATTTTGGTAATGAGGAAGAGTTCTACACCGTGGAGAATAGTCACATAACCGGCTGTAAGCAGAGAAACAAGCACGTTGCCGGGTATTTCAAAATAAATTTGCTTAAAATTGAAAAATAGAAGAAAAATATAAAACTTGGTTTTGGATTGGGCACGAGCATTGCTTATAAATGTATACGTTTCCGGGCAGAGCCCCCACCTCAGCACGGGTTATTAGAAGATGTTCAGCCGCGAAAGGTATGTAATGGAAAAAAATCCGGACAACACATTGCATAATTACAAATTTGAAGTGCCAGAAATCATTTTCGGCAGAGGCATGCTGAGCCAGGTCGGCGCCTGCGCCCGCAGACTTGGAGGCAAGAAGGTCTTTCTGGTCAGCGACAAGGGACTATTCCACGCCGGTTGGGTAGACCAGGCGATGCGGAGCCTGCTTGATGCCGGCCTTGAATTCATCTACTACGACGGCATCACCCCGAATCCCAAGGATCACGAGATCGAGGGGGGGGTCAGGGAGTATCATCGACACGGCGCCGATGTGATTGTCGGCCTGGGCGGAGGCAGCTCCATGGATGCGGCCAAGGCGATCGCCATTTTGGTATCAAACGGTGGAAGAATCAGCGATTATGAGGGGCCGGACCGGATCATCCGCCCACTGCCACCGCTGGTACTCTGCCCGACCACCTGCGGCACCGGTTCCGATGTCTCCCAGTTTGCAATAATCAGTGACACCGAACACCTCCGAAAAATCTGCATCATGAGCCGCTGTGTCGCCCCGGATATCAGCCTGACCGACCCGAATACGCTGGCCACCCTGCCGGATGAATTTGTCGGAACAACCGCTACCGACGCACTCAGCCATGCGATGGAAGCCTTCTTTTCAATCGCCTCCACTACCCTTACCGATGTCCACGCCATCAAGGCGCTGCGTCTTTTATCCAGCAGCCTGTCTAACGCCGTCCATGAACGCAAACCGGATGACATGGAGAATCTGGCACGGGCCAGCCTGCATGCCGGCATGGCCTTTTCCAACTCGATGCTCGGCATAGTCCACGCACTGGCTCACCCGATCGGCGGCCTGTATGACGCAAACCATGGCAGCATCAACGCGATTCTGCTGCCGGAAGTGATCCGTTACGACATTCCGGTAGTCACCGAAAAACTCCAGGAACTGGCCTGGGGACTCGGACACCGCGCCAACGGCGACATCAGCGCCGCCAATGAAAGGATCCAGGAAACACTTGATTCACTGCTGGAGGCGAGCGGAGCCCCACGCAGCCTGCGTAGCATCGGCGTCCTCCGCAAGGATTTGCCGGAGCTGGCGCGCCAGGCGCTCAAGGACGTCTGCATTGTGACTTCACCGCGAGAAGCCGACGAAGAAGACCTGCTGCGCATACTGGAAAGGTCCTATTGATGAACAAGCTGGCCGTTCGGACAAGGATGGATGAATCATCGCTGGAGCGACTGCTTGGGCTCGACAATTCCAAAATCGGCTTCTATGGAGAGGTCAAACAAAAAATCCAGGAACTGGAGGCCGCCAACCTGGGTTTGCGCAGCAAGGGCAACGAACTGCAGGCCATGTTTGACTCCATCAGCGATGGAGTGGTCGTCTACGACCACCATGGCATTGTACAGCACCGCAACCACGTATGTCCGAAGCTCTTCCCCCAGGAGACCCTATCAGGATGTTCATGCCGTGAACTGTTCCACCCCGAGCAGGAATCAGCCCCGCTGCAATGCCCGGTGGAACGGGCTCTGACCGGCGAACGGGTGGAGATCTCCTTTACGTCCCAACTGTCGAAGGAAAAGATCCGTTACTTTGACGTAACGGCAACCCCGATCGAAGATGTTCACGGCGAGATGAACCGTGCTCTGGTGTTTCTGCGGGACGTGACCGAAAAGCGACTTCAGGAACTTCACCTGATGCAGACCGAGAAGCTCTCCAGCATCGGAATCCTGGCAGCCGGCGTCGCCCACGAAATAAACAATCCGCTCTCGTCGGTGGCCGGCTATGCCGAGGCTTTGCTCAGGCGCATGAACGAGGATCAAGCGCTGCTTGAAGACCCGCGACTGGATGCTTTCCCCAAGTATCTCCAGGTGATAATCCAGGAATCGTACCGTTGCAAAGGCATCATCGACTGCCTGCTATCCTTCAGCCGTAAGTCGGACGGATCTGTCAGCAACGTAAACATCAACGACATACTCAAGGAGGTTCTGGAACTGGTTAGATACAAGTCCCGCTATGAAAAGATCGATATCCAGTTAAATCTGCAGAGCGACCTTCCCGACGTCATCGGCGATCCGTCCGGCCTGCGGCAGGTCTGCATGAACCTGCTGATCAACGCGCACCAGGCGATAAATGGAGCCGGAGTGGTGGAAATTTCCACCAGCAGCAGCGAGCAGTCGATGGTACTATTCCAGATCAGGGATACCGGCAGCGGCATCTCCAGGGAAGCCATCGACCAGATCTGGGATCCGTTTTTCACGACCAAGGAGGTCGGACAGGGACTTGGCCTGGGACTGGCGGTCACATACAACATAGTGAAACGTCATGGCGGCGATATCACGGTGGAAAGTCAAAAGGGCAAAGGATCAAAATTCACTGTAAGGATGCCTGCATGTCAAAAATAGTCCGTAATGACACAAAAGTACTGATCGTCGAGGACGACAAGTCCCTGCGCGAGTTGCTGCAGATGGAACTGACCCGTTCCGGATACAAGGTAACCGCCACGGCCAGCGGTGAAGAGGGACTGGAAGCCTACTGCGAGGAGATCTTCAACGTGGTTCTTCAGGACATTCGCATGCCGGGCATGGATGGGGTTGAAGCGCTCAAACTGATGCGCGCGGAGTCAAACATTCCCGAAGTGATCATGTTCACCGGCCACGGCACCATCGAAACCGCTGTGGAATGCATCAA
>JAURXC010000087.1 GCA_030654645.1 Deltaproteobacteria bacterium
CAGAAGGAAGCCTGTCTGTGCACCGCGGAATGTGTGATCGAGCTTCTGCTATGCAAGGGGCATATGGACGAGGCGCAGCGGTTGCGTGACGAATTTCTTTCCTTCATCAGGCCGCAGGGGGCTTTGCGCGGCCAAGTGCAGGGACATTAGCGCATAAACTGTTCCGGTAAAAAACGGTTGACACATCCCTTGTAAAAGCATAAAAAGAATGAACGTTCATTCCATTAATGAGGAGTTGTGTGCATGGCAAAGCCGGACAAGCGGGATGAGATCGTTCGTGCCGCTCTGGAACTTATTGCTGAAAACGGTTTCCACGGCGCTCCGATGGCGATGATAGCCGACAAGGCCGGTGTGGGCGCCGGGACGATCTATCGCTACTTTGAAAACAAGGATGTTCTGATAAACGAGTTGTACCGGGAGCTGGAACAGAGGTTGTTAACTGTTCTGATGGATGGATATTCTCCGGATAAATCGGTCAGGGAGCGCTTTATCCATCTCGGCACCGCAGTCCTGCGTTACTGCATTTCCAATCCGCTTGATTTCCGCTATCTGGAACAGTTTCACAACTCGCCCTACGGCGTGGTTCATCGCCGGGACAAGATTTCAGGGGAGGCAGATGATAAAGATATTTATCGTAAACTGTTTGAGGAAGGCCTGTCCCGGCAAGTAATCAAGGATCTGCCGCTGGTGATGCTGTTCTCGCTGGCGTTCGGCCCACTGATATCGGTGGCGCGCGATCACATCCTCGGCTTTGTATCTTTGGATGATGACTTGATCGTAAAAATCATCGCCGCCTGTTGGGACGGGTTGAAGCGCTGATGTTCAATGCAGTTACTATACATCATATTCAAGATCAGAATGAATGTTCATTCTACAAAATCGCAGAGGTGTCTATGCAAGTCATGTACAGAAGCAGATTAATTGCAACCGTTGGAATTCTTGCCGTCGGACTGGCGTTGGCCGGGTGCGGAAACAAAAAAAATGCCGGCGGCCCGCCCCCTAGCGGACCTCCCGAGGTCGGGGTGGTGGCTGTCAAGACGGAAAGGGTGGCTTTGACCACGGAACTGCCGGGGCGCACGTCACCTTTTCTGATTGCCGAGGTGCGGCCCCAGGTGGGTGGCATCATCCGGAAGCGCCTGTTCAGCGAGGGCTCGGATGTAAAGGCCGGCCAGGTGCTGTATCAGATTGACCCGGCAACCTATCAGGCCGCGTTTGCCAGCGCCAAGGCATCCGAAGCCAGGGCCGAGGCCAACCTGATACCGGCCCGGCTCAAAGAGGAGCGCTACCGGGATCTGGTGAAAATCAAGGCGGTCAGTCAGCAGGATTATGATGATGCCTATGCCGCTCTCAAACAGGCCGAAGCCGATGTGGCTTCCGTCAGGGCCGCCTTGGAAACCGCCCGCATCAATCTGGCCTATACCAGGATTACCGCGCCGATTTCGGGTCGCATCGGCCGTTCAACCGTGACCGACGGAGCGCTGGTGACCGCCAGCCAGCCGGCGGCGCTGGCCACGATCCAGCAACTGGGTTCAATGTATGTGGATGTGACCCAATCCAACGCCGATATGTTGAAGCTCAGGCAGAGCCTGGCCAGCGGTCTGCTTAAAAACAGCGGCACGGCCCAGTCGCGTGTCAGGCTGTTGCTGGAGGATGGCAGCGCCTATCCGTTGCCGGGTGTCCTGAAATTTTCGGAAGTCACGGTTGATCAGAGCACCGGTTCCATCACGTTGCGGGCGATCTTCCCCAACCCGAAGAATACCCTGCTGCCGGGCATGTTCGTCCGTGCGATCCTGGAAGAAGGTGTCAGTGAACAGGCGATTCTGGTCCCGCAACGCGGTGTTACACGAAACCCGAAAGGCGATGCCGTTGTGATGCTGGTCGGGGCCGAGGAGAAGGTTGAGCCGCGACCGATCAAGGTCGTTCGCACGGTTGGCGACAGCTGGCTGGTTAGCGATGGACTGAAGGTTGGAGACCGTGTCATCCTGGAGGGATTGCAGAAGGCGAGACCGGGCACACCGGTCAAGGCGGTGCCGTTTGGCAGCGCTCCGGCAGCTCCTGCTGCGACTGCAGCACAACCAGTTGCCGCAAAAAAATAAAGGAGCTTTCCCATGCCTCGTTTTTTCATAAATCGCCCGATTTTTGCCTGGGTAATTGCCATCATGGTGATGCTTATCGGTCTACTGGCGATCAAGACACTGCCGGTTTCCCAGTATCCGCCGATAGCACCGCCGCAGATTACTATCAACGCCATGTATCCGGGGGCCTCGGCCCAGACCGTGCAGGACACCGTCACCCAGGTGGTGGAGCAGAAGCTGAACGGCATCGACAACCTGATCTACATGTCCTCCACCAGTGATTCCGCCGGCGCCGTGGCTATCAACCTGACCTTCAAGGCCGGCACTGATCCGAATATCGCCCAGGTACAGGTGCAGAACAAGCTGCAATTGGCGACACCGTTGCTTCCCCAGATTGTTCAACGACAGGGGATCCAGGTGGTCAAGTCCACCAAGAACTTTCTGCTGATCATAGGCCTGGTCTCCGAGGACGGCTCAATGAGCCGCTACGACCTGACCGATTATGCGGTTTCCAACGTCCAGGATATTGTCAGCCGGGTTGAGGGGGTCGGTGAACTGCAGATGTTCGGTTCCCAGAACGCGATGCGTATCTGGCTGAATCCGAGCAAGCTGAACAATTACCATCTGACCACCAACGATGTCATGACCGCGCTGCAGGCGCAGAACGCCCAGGTTTCAGCCGGTCAGTTCGGTGGCAATCCGGCCGCGCCCGGGCAGCAACTGAATGCTACCATCACCGCCCGTACCCTGCTGCGGACCGTCGAAGATTTTGATTCCATCATTCTGCGCACCAACAGTGACGGTTCCACGGTCAAACTAAAGGATGTGGCTGAAAGCAAGATCGGCACGGAGAATTACGACATAGAGG
>JAURXC010000088.1 GCA_030654645.1 Deltaproteobacteria bacterium
CCGAACGGGTCTGGCGGTTGGCGTAACGGGAAGCCGATCCCTTGACCCCCGGACCAAAACGCAATGTATCCTTGTACCCCATGATCGGCTGTCCGGCGCCGAAGGTGGAGCTGTAGCCCCAGGGGGTCGTGTAACCCTTGAAGAGTGCAAGCGGAGCCTGCCTGGGGGTGGAACCGAGGTGGCAGTCGAGGCAGAGACTGGCGCCAGGGTTGCGGAGGCTCTTGTCGGAAACCGAGCCGCCCGCTGTGGGAGCGTAGGTTGCCGAATAACCGCCGAATCCGCGCACGGTCTGCTTGAGCATTCCGCCCCGGTTGCGTCCGGTGGCGCTGGAATAACGGCTGGTTATGCCGGAAACGGCCGAGCCGTGGGAGTTGTGGCAGTCATAACACTGGACACTGGCGGCGCCGCTGCTGTTTGCCACCGTGCCGTCCACACCGCTGGTCGTGTTCCAGCCGCGCTGGTTGGCCGCGGACCTGCCGTGGGCCGAATAGGCTTTTTCGACCTTTTTCCTGGCCGTGTTGGGATATGCGGCGGAGGTGTACTTGCCCCAGCTGGTTGTGGCTGTCTGGGAATAGCGCGCGGCAACGCTGGTCCCGTCCCAGGCGTACTGCTTGGGCGTTTTGCCGTCGCCGAAAGGGGTTGCGGTGTTGTTGCCGTCGCTGTGGCATCCCAGGCAGTGGTTGGAGATCTTGACAATTTCGCTGCTGCCGCCGTTGGCGCTGTAGAGTACGGCGCTGGTGCTGCTGTAGAAGGTCGGGCGGCTGCCCGCACCGTAAACCACCAGGTTGATTGCTGCCCCGGGGCTGGCTTTCCCCGCGTGATAGAGCGGATTGATGGTTCCGTTGTTGTTGGCCTCCCAATGGCACTGGTAACAGTGCGCATCGGTCAGGGTGCCCTGGATGTGATGCGAACCGGAGGTGAACTGGGATGTTATGGCGGCCCGGTTGCCCTGCGGCACGGAGTGGCAGCCGAGGCAGGCGCTGCCGCCCCATTGGGCCGAGGTGTTGCCGTGGCAGGCAATGGTGCTGCAGCCGCCGAATCCGTCGCCAGCTACCGGGCTGCCGTTATAGAGACCGGCAGAATACATGGGTGGGAACTTCACATCGATCTTCTGGTCTACATGCAGGCTGTTGCCGTTATGACAGACCGAAGCGCAGCCGTTAAGGCTGTTGTCGCCGACATAGTTGTGGCAGTTGGCGCATCTGGCCGGTCCGCCGGGAGTGGTTCCCAGGGACTGCAGGTGCCTGGTGTGGCTGCCTGAGGCGATCTCGGGGGTGTTGGCCGGCAAACCGCCGTAAACGCTGCCATGCAGGTAGTCAACCGCGTGGCAGGAGCCGCAGCGTCCGTCATTCACGTTGCCCCAGGCCGGGGTCTTGTACTCTCCAGGCTGCCCGGTAAGTTTGCCTCCGGTGGCGGTCTGCACAATGCTGTGGCAGTA
>JAURXC010000109.1 GCA_030654645.1 Deltaproteobacteria bacterium
GGAAGCTGGTCGGCAAGAAGCCAATATTCGGCATCTGCCTGGGGCACCAGCTGCTGGGATTGGCGCTGGGCGGCAAGACGATCAAGCTGCCTTTCGGCAACCACGGTTCAAACCTGCCGGTAATGGATATGTCTACCCGCAAGGTCGAGATTACTTCCCAAAATCATGGCTTTGCAGTGGATCTGAATACCCTTGGGGATGCTGCCTGTCTGGGGCACGAAAATCTGAACGATCAAACGGTAGAAGGGATTCGGCACTGTGACCTGCCGATCTTCTCGGTTCAGCATCATCCCGAGGCTTCGCCTGGGCCGCACGATTCACAGTATCTCTTCGGCCGTTTTGTGGAAATGATGGAAAAGCATAAACATTGACTGGGCTCTGATGAATGGGGGTAATCGATCTTTATCAATCAGGTGAATTGCTGCAGCGTGTGCGTGAGGCTTACCGGCGTCTGGCGGCCTGTGATCTCTGTCCCCATGACTGCGGTGTCAACCGTGTTGCCGGTGAAGTGGGGATTTGCGGCGCGGGCCTCAAGCCGAAAATTGCCTCCGCCAACGTGCACCATGGTGAAGAACCACCCATATCCGGCTCAAGAGGTTCCGGCACAATTTTCTTGTCAGGATGTTCACTGAAATGTGTCTTCTGCCAAAACTTTCCCATCAGTCAGCTTTCCAACGGTGAAGAAATATCCACCGGGGAATTGGCGACACGAATGCTGGGGCTGCAGCGCCGGAGAGTTCATAATATTAATTTAGTTACGCCCACACACTATCTGCCACAGATTCTCGCTGCACTCTGGCTGGCTGTTCCGCAGGGATTTGATTTGCCCCTGGTCTGGAATTCCAGCGGGTATGAAAAAGTCGATGCCCTGCAACTGCTGGATGGGGTCGTCAGCGTCTATCTGCCGGATATGAAGTATTGCGACGATAGCCAGTCTGTGGAAATTTCATCGGCGCCCGGTTACCGCGGCATAAATCGAGAAGCGGTAACGGAAATGCTGCGACAGGTTGGTCATCTGAGTACGGATATCAACGGCATTGCCGAGCACGGTCTGATCATCAGGCATCTGGTGCTCCCGGGTGGCAGGGCCGGGTCTGTTGATACGTTGCGTTGGATTGCCGATAACCTGGGCCTGGAGACCCATATCGCCCTGATGAACCAGTACTTTCCGGCACACGTTGCCCATCGGGTTCCGGGGCTGGACCGGAAAATCACCAGTGAAGAATATGATCAGGCGGTCGAAATCCTGGAAGAGTGCGGCCTGGAAAATGGCTGGGTTCAGGAGTAGATACGGGAGGAAAGCTTGGAATGGACGGTTTACGGGAACAATCACTACTATTTCTTGATGTGAATGCTCGCATTGAAGCCCTCTGTGCCGAACTGTATCACTTCTACAGCCGGGTATTTTCCTGCAATGGCGATGTGTCAAGATTGTGGCAAAAAACCGCCATGGAAGAGGAAAATCACCAGATGCAGATACAGATGGCAATGCGGTTGAGTGATGCTATCGAAGATGTGTTGCCGGACGGTCTCTCCGTGGCCTATTCAATACATCAAAAACTTCACCGGCTGGTGGCCGGAGTGCGCAATAATCCTCCCGATCTGGTTACCGCATTGAAAAAATCCATTGAGATGGAAGAACGGATGGCGTTCCTCCATGTGGAGTCATCGGTCAAGTTCAAGGATGAGTCGATCAAAAGGATGTTCGAGGCCCTGCGAGGAGCCGACCGCGGTCACATCACCGCTCTCAAGCGTCAACTGGCAATTGAAACGCTGGCATTTACGGAGATGGATGAGTGAGAACCGTTGTTCTCCTGGTTCTTTCAAATATTTTCATGACCTTTGCATGGTATGCTCATCTCAAAAATTTGCGTACAAGGCACTGGTTGATAGCAGTTGCCGTCAGTTGGGGCATCGCTTTTTTTGAATACCTGATTCAGGTGCCGGCCAATCGCATCGGTTACGGTAGATTCAGCCTGGCGCAGCTGAAGATTCTGCAGGAAGTCATCACGTTGACGGTCTTTGTTCCCTTTGCCGTATTTTACATGGGGAGCAGTCTCAACTGGAATTATCTTTGGGCCGGGTGTTGTCTGGCCGGAGCTGTATTTTTCATATTTCGATAATCACACGAAGGAGTGTTGTGTAAATGCCTAAAAGAACAGATATCAAGAAGATTCTCATCATCGGAGCCGGGCCGATCGTCATCGGCCAGGCCTGTGAATTCGACTATTCCGGCACCCAGGCCTGCAAGGCACTCAAGGAGGAAGGCTTCGAAGTGGTATTGCTGAACAGCAATCCGGCCACGATCATGACCGACCCTGATTTTGCCGACCGCACCTATATTGAACCCGTAACGCCTGAAATCCTGGCCAAGATCATAGAGAAAGAGCGCCCAGATGCGATTCTGCCGACCCTTGGTGGTCAGACCGCACTGAATACGGCCGTGGCTGTGGCCGAGATGGGTATTCTGGAAAAATATGGTGTCGAACTGATCGGCGCCAAGCTGCCGGCCATTAAAAAAGCCGAGGATCGCACACTGTTCAAGCAGGCTATGGAAAAGATCGGTTTGGCGATACCCAATTCCGGCCTGGCTCACAACTACACTGAGGCGATGGAGGTCATCAAAACCATCGGTTTTCCAGCCATCATCCGCCCCTCCTATACCTTGGGAGGCACCGGTGGCGGAATCGCCTACAACATGGAAGAGTACGAGAAGATGGCCATTGCCGGCATCGACGCTTCACCTACCGATGAAATCCTGGTGGAAGAATCCGTAATCGGCTGGAAGGAATACGAACTGGAGGTGATGCGCGATACGGCCGACAATGTCGTGATCATCTGCTCGATCGAAAACTTCGATCCGATGGGAGTCCATACCGGAGATTCGATCACCGTGGCTCCGGCCCAGACCCTGACTGACAAGGAGTACCAGATCCTGAGGGATGCCTCGCTCAAGATCATCCGCGAGATCGGTGTCGATACCGGCGGTTCAAATATCCAGTTCGGTATCAATCCCAAAAACGGCCGCCTGGTCGTGATCGAAATGAATCCGCGTGTCTCGCGCTCCTCGGCGCTGGCTTCCAAGGCCACCGGTTTCCCGATCGCCAAGATCGCCGCCAAACTGGCTGTCGGCTATACCCTGGACGAGATCACCAACGATATTACCCGTGAGACTCCGGCCTGCTTCGAGCCGAGCATTGACTATGTGGTAACCAAGATTCCACGATTCACCTTCGAAAAATTTCCGGCCGCCGACGCCACCTTGACAACCCAGATGAAGTCGGTCGGCGAGGTTATGGCGATCGGCCGTACTTTCAAGGAATCGTTTCAGAAAGCCCTGCGCTCGTTGGAGATCGGCGTCAGTGGTTTCGACTCCAAACTGTTCGATCTAGGCAGCGAGACACGGCGCGCCTTGACCGGCAAGGAGCAGCAACTGCTGTTGGAAAAACTGCGTGTGCCCAACTGTGACCGGCTCTGGTATGTGGGCGATGCCTTGCGCAGCGGCATGACCGTTGCTGAGATCAACCGTCATACCGCGATAGATCCCTGGTTCCTGCATAATATCCGTCAGATTATCGAGATGGAGGAACGGCTCAAGAAGGTTGATTTCGAGGACAGGGTCAATCTTAAAAAAATCATGCTTGAAGCCAAACAGCACGGCTTTGCGGACAAGTTCCTGGGTAAACTGTGGAATAAATCCGAAGATGAAGTACGCGAATTGCGCTGGTCCAACGGAATCAGGCCGGTCTACAAACGCGTGGACACATGCGCCGCCGAGTTTGTCGCTTACACCCCTTACATGTATTCGACCTACGAAGAGGAGTGCGAGGCCGAACCGACCGACCGCAAGAAGATAATGATCCTGGGTGGCGGGCCGAACCGGATCGGGCAGGGGATCGAGTTCGATTACTGCTGCGTACACGGCGTATTTGCTCTGGCTGAAGATGGTTACGAAACCATCATGGTAAACTGCAACCCGGAGACGGTCTCCACTGATTACGATACCTCGGATCGTCTATATTTTGAGCCTTTGACGCTGGAGGATGTGCTGGAGATCGTCCATGTGGAGAAGCCTGTCGGCGTGATTGTCCAGTTCGGAGGCCAGACTCCGCTCAAGCTGGCCGTGGCGCTGGAAAAGGCCGGAGTACCGATAATCGGTACTTCACCGGACGCCATCGACCGGGCCGAGGATCGTGAGCGTTTCCAGGAAATGCTCCATAAACTGGGACTGCTTCAACCGGAAAACGGTACAGCGCGCTCTTTTGAAGAAGCCGAGAAGGTAGCCGACCGGATCAGTTATCCGGTGGTGGTACGCCCCTCATACGTGCTGGGTGGTCGCGCGATGGAGATCGTCTACGATGTAGACAATCTGCGGCGTTATATGCATACCGCGGTTCAGGCCTCTCCGGAACATCCGATCCTGATCGATAAGTTCCTGGATGAAGCAATCGAGATCGACGTGGATGCGCTCTGTGACGGAACCGAGGTGATCATCGGCGGCATCATGGAACACATCGAGGAGGCCGGCATCCATTCCGGTGACTCGGCCTGTTCCCTGCCACCGTATTCCGTGGGACCGGAGCTGGTTGCTGAAATCCGTCGCCAGACCGTGCTGATGGCTCTGGAACTCAATGTCAAGGGGCTCATGAACGTGCAGTTTGCGATCAAGGGCGGTGATATTTATATTCTGGAGGTGAATCCGCGCGCCTCGCGTACCGCCCCGTTCGTGTCCAAAGCCACCGGACGTCCGTTGGCCAAGATCGCTGCCAGGGTCATGGCCGGTAAAAGTCTTCGTGAGCTGGGCATTTTGGAAGACATCATTCCCAAGCACATTTCAGTCAAGGAAGCGGTTTTCCCGTTTGTCAAATTCCCCGGTGTCGATACGATTCTGGGGCCGGAGATGAAATCCACCGGCGAGGTAATGGGGATTGGCGAGACTTTTGCCGATGCCTTTGCCAAGTCACAGTTGGGCGCCAACGTGAAACTGCCGCTTTCCGGAAATGTTTTTATCAGCGTACGTGATGCCGACAAGAAACATGTTGTCAGCGCTGTGGAAAAACTGTATAAAACCGGATTCGGGATTCTGGCAACCGGAGGCACCGCTACTTTCCTGGAAGAGAAGGGCATTCCGGTTCGTCGTATCAACAAGGTGCTTGAGGGACGTCCGCATATAGTCGATGCGATCAAGAATGGCGAAGT
>JAURXC010000112.1 GCA_030654645.1 Deltaproteobacteria bacterium
AAATAGCAAGACCGCAGGGCATCCCGTCAAGATTGCACTACCTTCCTAACGACACCATTGCATGTCGAATATTTTTACAACCACACCTGCCAGACCTCACAGGCCCCAAATGTGTTCACTAAAATCAGATATTTGCGCGCATGGCATTATACTTGCTTAACCATCTCCAACTGAGTTATGTAAACGTTGTTAGTCGTCATAATTGAAAAATCAACCGAATAGTGAGGAGGATGAAATGAAAACATCGAAAATCGTATCATTTGCTCTTGCATTTGTATTTGCCTTCAGCAGTCTGGCGTTGGCAGCAACTGTCACAGACATCAAAGAGTACAACACTGGATTTTTCGTGGAAAATGACGCCCACAAGTATGACTCTCACACTTATTGGCGCTGGTACAATCAGGACTGGGGATGGCAACACAGCGCAATCGCCGGAACTATTACGACGGCGACCCTGAACATAAGCGCGTTTGATGTTGATCTGACTTCAGGTGAGATTGACAACATCTATGCCTATGATGGCTCAAACAGAGTATTACTCGGAAGTCTGGATGGCTCAGACAACATTTGGTCGTATACCGCATTCACTCTGGGCGCTAATTTTTACGATGACATTCTCGCCGGATTAAAAATAGAAGTGGATATAGATTCTACTCACAATTACGAGTCATGGGCTCTCACTCTTGCCAAATCCGTCCTTTCCATTGACGGCGGAGTCATTCCGGATCCGGACCCGGACCCGGTTCCTGAGCCATCCACAATGATATTGCTTGGCGCCGGCCTTGCCGGCCTGTTCTTCGCCAGAAGGAAATTTCAGAAATAAACTTAAAAGGCCGGATCCTGCTGGAAGGAAAGGGGTGCTCCCATAAGGAGTATCCCTTTTTCTGTTTGTGCCCGGCTTAGAAGAGTTCACGTCACAATCGTATCAATTGCCCTTGGCAGATATCCGGATTTCAATTGCTGTTGCAACAGCTTCCCGATGCGACCAGAAAGCTGTTGCAACGACCATGCTTGTGTGCTAGTTTTATCTGGTTTAATCATACTTAATCGCAGTAAAAAAGGAGCGTTACGTGAAAACCATTAACACCGTGAAACTGCTGACCACCGCCCTCTGCGCGGTTGCACTATTTGGCTGCAAAGGCGGCTCACCTACCGGCGAAACCGGTTCGGCCGGCAAAAAAACAGGCAAGGTCATGGCCGAAGTCAATGGCGGCACCATCACCACCAGCGACTTCGAGCGCGAGCTAAAGAATCTGCCGGAATACCTGAAGGCAATGGCCGACACCCCCCAGGGGCGCAAGGAGATGCTGGACACGATGGTAATTCGTGAGCTGATCCTGCAGCAGGCTTCCAAGGACGGCTTGGATAAGGGACCGGAGATTGAAGAGAAACTCCAGGATCTCAAGAAACGACTGATCGTCGAGGCGTTCCTCAAGAAAAAGGTCGAAACCGAATCCAGTGTATCGGATGAGGACCTCAAAAAGTTCTACGAGCAGAACAAGGACAAGTTCAAGACCGGCGAGCAGATCAAGGCCAGCCATATCCTGGTAAAGACCGAGAAGGAAGCCAAGGACGTACTGGCACAGATAAAAGCCGGCGGCAATTTCGAGGAACTGGCCAAGAAGAGCTCGGTTGATTCCTCTTCAGCCAAGGGTGGCGATCTGGGATGGTTCGGCAAGGGCAGCATGGTGCCGGCCTTCGAAAAAGCCGCTTTGGCTCTCAAGGAAGGCCAGGTATCTGATGTGGTCAAGTCTGATTTCGGATTCCACATCATCAAGCTGACCGGTAAACGCCCCGCCGGCATTCGTCCGCTCGAAGAGGTGAAAGACCAGATCAAGGGAGCAATCATGCCGTCCAGGCAGCAGGAAGTGTTCCAGAAGATAAAGGAAGAGCTGAAAAAGACAGCCAAGGTCACCATCAAGGAAGACGTTTTGAACGAGACCGGTGGCAAACCTGCTGAGAACAAACCTGCCGAGGCAGCAAAACCGGCCGCCGTACCTGAAAAGAAGTAATTTCGATTTCGCAGAGACAGCATAACCGAGAGGGTGGGCATCAAGTCCACCCTCCTGTTTTTTAAATGGAACGGATGATACTATGAAGAATATTACCCTGCCCCTGCTTTTGGCAACAATGCTGCTTCTGGCGCCAGGCCATGCTAAGGCCGCCGTGATCAACGCGATAGCGGCAATCGTGAACGATGATGTCGTCACGCTGTACGAAGTCAACCGCGAAGCCCAGCCGGTCATCAACGAGGCCGAAAAAAAGTCGCCTATCGACAGTGCCACCCGCAGCCAGATCAGGCGTGTAGCACTTGACCGGCTGGTTGAGAAGAAACTGGTCGAGCAGAAGGTCCGCGAGCTGAGCATCAAAGTATCCGAGGAAGAGGTCCGGCAGGCCATCGAGGACGTCAAGAAGCAGAACAACATGCCCAACCAGGAAGCATTGGTCTCGGCGCTCGCCAACCAGGGCCTTTCATTTGACCAGTATCGCAACCAGCTGCAGGAACAGATCGAAAAGCTGAAACTGATCAGCATGGAGGTACGCGCCAAGATCCATGTCAGTGACACCGAGATGCGCGAATACTATGACGCCAACAGTACGAAATACACCGAGGACGAGACTTTCCGGGCCAGGCACATCTTCTTCAAAACCAGCGAAAAAGCTCCCGCTGACGAAATCAAGCGCACCATGACCACCGCGCTGATGGTGCTGGCCGAAGCCAAGAGCGGCAAGGATTTTGCCGAACTGGCCAAAAGCTATTCCGAGGATCCGGCCGCGCGTAAGGATGGCGGGGATTTGGGAACATTCAAGAAGGCTGACATGCAGACGGAACTGGGTAATGCGATTTTGACCATGAAGCCCGGCGATGTCAGCGAGCTGGTATATACTCCAGCCGGATTCCACATCATCAAGCTTGAAGAGCGTATCAGCGGCAAACTGAAGCCCTTCGAGGGGCTTAAAAACGAGATCGAGGAAGCGATTTACCGCAAGAAATCAGAGGAGCGCTACAGCCAATGGGCCAAGGACCTGCGCGCCAAAGCGAGCGTGGAGTTGAAGGATCTGAACGGCTTGCTGTAACGGCTCTGCCAGATACGAACAGAAACAGCCGCTGCCCCGATCGGGACAGCGGCTGTTTTTTTAACAGTCATTACACAATATCCGGCTTAATCCCGCCGACGCAGGTGGGCCAGGAATTCATCGCAGGTAAGCTGCTTTTTGCTTACCAGGTGGGCCACTTCGCGACTCATGGCAAGTTTTTCACCGGACTTCATCTCGTCTTTCAACAGCACGAAGATCGGCGTGTTGCTGCTGTAGGGATACAACCTGAACTTTTCCAGCAGTTCAAATGCGGACATGTCCGGCAGCATGTGGGTGCAGAAAGCCATGTATTTGGGATGGATCGAAGTGAGCGCCAGCGCTTCCTTGCCGGTATACCCCTTGACGACTTCGAAACCTATTGATTCAATCGCTTTGGAGAGCTTCTCCTCGCCGGTCCGGGACACCACCAGCGCCTGCAGGTCCCAGGTTTCAGCCTCCTCGGTCAGCCCATATACCGCTAATCGTTCAAGCAGGTATTGTTCATCCACCGGGAGCATGAAAAAACCGGCCACCGGAAAGACACCTCCGACCTTGCCCATTTCGCTCAGAAACACCGGCAGTACAGGGATATTGCGGGTTTCCGGAGAGCCTTTTATCCTCAGCAGCAGTCCCCAGCCATCGTCGGAAAACGGCGATATATCCAGCACGATTCCCAGCGGTCGCCCCTGTTCAAGATTATCAAACTGTTCCTGTCGGCAGCTGTAGCCGCCTGCTTCCAGGTATGACATAAGAATAGCTGCACGCCCGTCACCGGGCCGTACACCAAGTATCCAGAGTTCCCTGCGTGGTTCGCTTTTCTGTGCCATGGCCGCTCCCGTCACATATCAATATTCATGGAATGCCTTCTCATACCAGAAAACAGTCCCTAAAACCAGATTAATCAGAAGAGATTATTCCATCGAATAACGTTCCAGCACCTTGTCGATTATGTTGGAGGTTGATTTCCCGTCAACAAACGAAACCAGTTCCACCCTGCCGCCGTATTGTTCCACGATATCCCGGCCAACAACACCATCAAGCGAATAGTCGCCGCCCTTGACCAGTATCTGCGGCTTCAGGGTCTTGATCAGCTCAAGCGGGGTATCCTCGTCGAAGATCGTGACATAATCGATGCAATACAGTGCCGCCAGGATATGGGCACGTTCCTCCTCACTTATCAGGGGGCGCTTTGCCCCTTTAAGACGTCGTACCGAAGCATCGCTGTTGAGCCCCAGCACCAGCAGGTCACCCAGACCGCGGGCCTTCTGCAGGTATTTAACATGTCCGGCATGCAACAGGTCAAAACAGCCGTTGGTGAAGACGACCTGCTTCCCCTTGGCCTGTTCCTCGGCAATCAGCAGGGCCAGAACGTCCAGGCTCTTGATTTTCGAGTCACTGTCATGGTGGCTCAAGGCCACCACCTCGATGATTTCCTGCGGTGTTACGATCGAAGTTCCAAGCTTGCCGACGGCGATTCCGGCGGCAACGTTGGCAAGCTTCGCAGCTTCCGCCATACCGCAACCGGATGCGATGCCTACCGCCAGCGCCGCCAATACCGTATCACCGGCGCCGGAAACATCGAACACTTCACGGGCAACTGTCGGGATATGTACCACCTCCTTCCCCTTCGAAAAGAGCGACATGCCCTCCTCACTGCGGGTTATCAAAAGGTGCCGTAATCCAACAGTCTCCATGATCGCGTTCGCTGCCTGTGTCAGCGATGCGGCATCCCGAATCGCGATACCGGATGCCGCCTCGGCCTCCTTGCGATTGGGGGTCAGCAAAGTCGCCCCGCTGTAACGGACATAGTCGTTTCCTTTCGGATCCACCAGCACCGCTATTCCGGTTTCAGCGGCCAACGACACGATCGCGGCGATAACCGCCGGCGTCAGCACCCCCTTGCTATAATCCGACAGCACTATCACCTTGAATTCGCTGATATGGGCTGCGATCCAATCGCAGATCTGTTTTTCAAAAGCGGCAGGTAACGCCTCGCGTGATTCACGGTCTATGCGCACAATCTGCTGATTGGCTGCAACCACGCGTGTTTTGCGGCTGGTACGACGTCCGGGGTCGAGGAATATGGCATCGGTAGCCACATTCCGCCGGCCGAATTCCTTCAGCAGCGACCAGCCGTTCTGATCGTCTCCGATCACCGAACAGACCGCTACCTGCGCCCCCAGTGCCACCAGGTTATTTACCACGTTGCCGGCTCCACCCAGGCGCAGCTCCTCGCGCAGCACATCGACGACCTGTACCGGAGCCTCCGGAGATATGCGTTCGGCCTTGCCCCACAGGTATTCATCCAGCATCAGGTCGCCAACCACCAGGCAACGAATCTCGGCAACATGTGAAAAAAGCGATTCAACCGCTTTGCGATCCATTATTCCTCCGATTACACGAGATCTATCCGTTAAGCGAACATGCTTCTTTCGACCAGATCGCAGACGATATGGATGATGATTCCGTGCCCTTCCTGAATCCGGGGCGTGTCATCGCTGGGAACGATCAGGGGCAGGTCGCAGTAGGCCTTGATGCTGCCGCCATCCTTTCCAAGAAGCCCGGCCGTGCGGCACCCCTTTTCACGGGCCAGCTCAAGTGCATTTCTCACGTTGGCGGAATTGCCGCTGGTCGAGATGCCGATCACCATGTCACCTGACGCAGCCAGAGCCTCGACCTGACGCCGGAAGACCAGATCGAATCCGTAGTCGTTGCCGATGGCGGTCAGGATCGATGTGTCCGTGGACAGTGCAATGGCCGGCAGGCCGCGGCGCTCCATCTTGAAGCGGCCGACGATTTCAGCGACAAAGTGTTGTGAATCGGCCGCCGAACCTCCATTCCCCATCACCAGCAGTTTTCCGCCACGACTGAAGGTATCGACCAGCAAAATGGCAAGTTCGGCGATCGCCGGAGTCATTTCACTCTCGATGCGTTCGATCAGGTTGCGATGGGCCTGCAATTGGGCAGTGATTTCAGGAATCATTCCGGCACCTCCTTGCTTTGGGTTTGTATGTTGGTAGATAGCTCCGAGATCGATCCCAGAAGAGTAGCGATGGAAACAGCGTTGTCTGCTCCCGGGAAAGCCACGCCCTCGCAGCCGCGCACCGCCACCATGTCGGGCAGAAGCTTGCCGAGAGCTGTCAGCCTTTTCTGCAAATCCCTTCGCGGAAAAAGCATCGACAGACCGCGGAGTTCGATGCCGGTATGTAGCCCGTTCCACCCCATGCGCCGGAAATCCGAGTACTGGCGGCTGTGCAGAAGCAGGGTAAAATGATGCCCCTGGCGGGCACCGTCCAGAATCGCTTCCACTGTGTCGCTCAATGATCCGGCTTCGGATTCCTTACCGAAATAAACGACGTAGTTACGCGCAGCCCCCCAGCTGGCAAGATAGGTGATACGGCTGCTGTTAATCATCTCGGTACGACGCGCCGCGGACCCGAAAGAAGCTTCTTCGCCGCAGGCCACAACCGACCGGCTGGTGATAAAGGTCCGGTAGCCATTGTCGGCGGTCCGCCGCACATATTCCCTGAGACACCACTCTCCGCCATCCAGATGTTCATCAAAACAGCCGGTCAGGATCCGCATCTCGCCGCGCAGCAGCAAAACCGAAAACGAGACCGTGCAGCTTTCCATCAACGAGCAACCCGGAACCAACGCGGGAATAGCCGGTGCGTTCTTACCGGTAAACATCGGCGACAGTATTCCGGCGTTGACTTTTTCGGCATCGTCAAGCAGCGCGGTGAGCCAACCAGCCCCGACCATCACATGCGGACGCACGATGACGGCGAAATCGCTGTCGGAACGGGCCAGCCCCATGTTGATGGCCGGCACCAGGCCGATATTGCGTTCTGACTTGATAAACAGGCCGGCATCGCCGAGCGGCTCCGAAAACTCCTCCAGCATCAGCTCGGTCTCACGGCTGCTGCCGTTATCCACGATAATCAGTCGCGCATCCGCTGAATGTTCAAGTATGGCCGCCAGGCAGGCGCGGGTCTCAAAAGGGTTATTCCAGACCGGAACGATTATGTCAACGGAGGGAGATGTCATAAGAAACCAGGGGAGAAGAAAAATACCGGGGGACGGCAATCGGATAGTACCGTTTACCGACCCCCGTGTTTTATCGCAAAATCAGGATGAGATCGAAACACGCCGCAAGAGGTCGAGCTCGTCCAGCACCTTGCCGGAGCCGAGACATACGCAATCCAGCGGATTTTCAGCAATCAGCACCGGGACCTTGGTCACCTCGCGCAGCAGCAGATCAAGGTTCCGCAACAGAGCGCCGCCGCCAGCCAGGAATATGCCCTGATCAACAATATCGGCCGCCAGTTCCGGAGGGGTTTTCTCCAGGCAGATGCGAACCGTATCCACGATCGAGTTTACCGCCTCCTTGAGCGCATCGCGGATTTCGTCCGAGTTGACCTTGATGGTTTTGGGAATGCCGGAAACCAGGTCGCGCCCCTTGACTTCCATTTCCAGTGTTTCGGGACCGGGGTAGGCCTCCCCGATTTCGATCTTGATCTTTTCCGCCCAACGTTCGCCGATCTGCAGGTTGTACTTCTTGCGGATATACTGGACGATCGCCTCATCCATCTTGTCGCCACCCATGCGGGTGGACTGGGCATAAACGACGCCGGCCAGCGAGATCACCGCCACCTCGGTGGTGCCGCCACCGATATCGACAATCATGTTACCGGAAGCCTCTGTGATCGGCAGGCCGGCTCCGATGGCGGCCGCCATCGGCTCCTCGATCAGGTAGACCTCGCGTGCGCCGGCCGATTCGGCCGATTCCTTGACCGCGCGCTTTTCCACCTGGGTGATGCCGGACGGAACGCAGATGACAATCCGGGGGCGTACCAGGGTCTTGCGATTGTGCACTTTGTGGATGAAATAGCGCAGCATCTCCTCGGTAATGTCAAAATCTGCTATTACGCCATCCTTCATCGGACGTATCGCGGTAATTGAGCCCGGTGTGCGCCCCAGCATCTGTTTGGCCTCCATGCCAACCTTCAGCACCTTCTGTTGGCCGCTGGGCATCTTCTGGACCGCGACCACGGATGGTTCGCGCACTACGATTCCTTTTCCCTTCAGGTAGACCAGGGTATTGGCGGTACCCAGGTCGATGGCGAGGTCATTGGAAAACATTCCAAACAGGTAATCAAACATTTTCAGCATTATAATCTGATCCTTTCGATGATCATGTCAGGTGGGTAAAATGGCGCAAAAGAATAGCAGAGTCGGGAGGGTTAAGCAAGCTGGAATATGTCGGGCCTGTGCCGCCGTCATATGGTTATTTTAAACTCGGCGCCTCCTTCAATATTCATCGCGCTGATCACCCCGCTGAAAGACCGTTCGATGATACTGCGCGACATATGCAGCCCGATGCCGGAGCCATTCGGCTTCGAGGACACATATGCGTCGAAGATCCGTTCAAGCATGTCAACAGCGATCCCGCCGGCATTATCACGGATTCTGACCACGGCCCTTTCCTGTTCACGGGCAACGATTACCTCAACTTTCGGGTCTTCGATTTCTTTTCCCTGAAAGGCGTCACTCGCATTCTGAAGTATATTCATCAACACCTGGGTAAGCTCATTCGGCGGACCGATCAGTCGTGAGTTTTCCTCGACATGGCTTGTAAGCGTTATCCCGCTGCGGAGATAGGAGTGCGCCACAAAGGAGAGTGCCCGTTCAACTTCAGCCGCCAATGAAAAGGAGCGGATCGGCTTGCGGGGTGAAAAGAAATTTTTGAAATCGTCGATCGTATGAGACATGAAACTGATCAACTCCATGGAACGGGCCGTCCCACGTTCCATTTCCTCATCTGTCAAGGCCTTGATTTTGTGGGAATACTGCATTTCCTGGATATTGAGGGCAAGATTGTTGAGCGGCTGCTTCCACTGATGGGCAACATTACCGATCATCTCGCCCATGACCGCCTCACGGGCCTGCAGCATCATCATGCGATCCTTTTCAAGATTGGCCTTGACTTCACATTCGACACGGACGGCAAGCGTCTGATTGATTTCCTGCAGTTGGAGCTGGTTGGCGAGCAGATTTTCCCGCGACTGGATCAGCTGAACAAAAAGCGGTTTGATGCGATATATTCCGCCTAACATTAGTAGCGAAATCAACAGGCCAAGCAATTCGACCGTCATGTCGCCCCGGGTGAAGCCATTCAAAATATGCAGCAACGCAACAGCCCGTCGTATACCCATCATCAGCAGTCCGCCGGCAACCAGGCTCCAGGCCACGACCACGCCGCTGAGGCGTATCAGGCGTAATGCCAGAATCGCAGCGGCAAACTGGAACACAATCGAAAACAGCATGACGATGACAATGGCGCTCAAGTGACCCACCTGTCAGACCTCTATCCTGAACTCCGCACCACCATTCAGATTGCGGGCTGTCAGACTTCCTCCCATGTTCAGCTCGATTATCACCTTGGACATATAGAGACCTATGCCGGAACCCTTGTCCGGTTCCCTGGTGGTAAAGTACGGATCGAATATTTTCGGCATGATTTCATCCGGGATGCCGCCGCAGTTGTCGCGTACATAAACCACCGAACGACCGTTTTCGCTGGTTATGAGTATATCAATGCGCGGATCGGACACGCAGCGTTCGGAGCAGGCCTCGCATGCATTGGCAATTATATTCAGCAACACCTGGGAATACTCGCTGGGATAACCGGTTACGGCGACGTCCTGTTCGGTTTCGATCGTGACACGTATACCTCGGCTCTCCATAGAGGCCGAAACGAACTCCAAGGCGCGCTTGACTGCACTGTTGATCTGGAAAGCCTGCCTTTCCTTATCTTCCCTGAAAAAGTTGCGGAAGTCGTCAATGGTGCGGGACATGTGCATGATGACCGCCATCGCCTTGCGGGTTTCAGTCTCCATTTCTTCACCGCTGATAGTTCCGGAATCGTATGAAAGCTGAAGATTCTGGATGATCAGACCGATATTGTTGAGCGGCTGCCGCCACTGGTGGGCGATATTATTGATCATTTCCCCCATCGCGGCCAGACGGCTCTGCTGAATCAGCATCTGGTCCTTGCGACGCAGCTCGTTTACCGTCGTGCTTACGCGCTCCTCCAGAGAATGATTCAGTCGTTCCAGCTCATCCTGTGACGCCTCGCGCTCAGTCACTTCCTCCTTAAGCTGTTCGGTCTGTTCGAACAGCTCAAACTCGATCTGTTTACGATCGGTGATATCCTGGTTACTGGCCCGCCACCCCCAGGAGCTGCCATCACGGGTATGTACCTGCCGGCAGGTATGCCCGACCCAACGTGTCTCACCATTTTTTTTCACAATTCTGATCTCGATCGGCAGTATCCGGCCTTTTTCATCGATCTGGTGAGTGTGATGCCTGAAATTTTCCCGATCGTCGGGATGGATGACGCGATATAACAATTCCCGGTCATTGATGAATTCTTCCGCTTCATATCCGGTGAACTCGGCGGCGGAAGGAGACACATATTCGAAGGAACCATCGGGCATGCGCCAGTACTCCCAGTCCGAAGCAAAATCGGCCACTATTCGCAGGCGGGCTTCGCTTTCCTGCTGCGCCTCCTGCGCCACCTGCCGTTCGGCCATTTCCTGTTCCAACTGCTGGTTCGACAGGTGCAGCTCATTCTCAATTCGCTTCTGGGCACGGGCGCTGCGGGAAAGTTGCTCCGATCCCAGACCTATGACGCCCAACCCCAGCAGCAGCATCAGCCCATGACCGGCGGCGCTGCCCTGAAGCCCGCGGTGCGCCGCGGCTTCCAGGCCGGCCAGCGGAATCGAAATACTAAGGCCGCCACGAATCTCGCCAATTTTGTATCCATAAAATGCATGACATTTGAGGCAGGACTCGTCAGTGACAAGCGGGCGCATCAACCGCATGAAGCGTTCTCCACCCGACTCCTGGATCTCGCTGACCTCTTTGGTGCCCTTTTCGAGAGTAAGCAGGCTCGATCGTTCCCAGGGATCCGGGCCGTTTTCCGGCCGAATCGGCTTCAGACTGGTCAGGTGACCGCGTCCGACAAACTTGCTCTCACGTGCCATTTCGTAGACCTGACGGGTCATATAAGCCGGATTCAGCATGGTCAGCTTGCGACCGGTCGTGGTGGTGATATCCCGATCCGGAACATGGGACAGGCCTGGGTTGGGGGGGTGTTTCTCGGAGATTTCAACATACAGGCCGCTCTGCAAGGACGCCCAGCGGCGATACATGATGTCCCTTTCGATCGCCGCCCTGGCCTCGGCACGACCGAATTCGACGATTTCGTGGTCGTGCTGACAATACGACCACCAGAATGAGCTGGCTATCACCAGCGTCCAGCCTACCGCCAGAACCCAGACATAGTTTCTGATTCTTTTGCCGTGAGCCCCATTCAGCTCACTCAAGTATATCGGTTCAGTCGAGGCCAACATGAAACTCCCCTGTTATCGGCAGCTGATTGACTATAAAGTTATCACAGATTAACAGTTTGACAATCTCAAATATAATGGCGCCGCAGGCGAGCAGGACCGACCCCGATTCCTTGACATTCAGGGTTGATATCTGTAGTTTATGACAGTTTTTATGAATTATGAGCGGAGGCAGTATCCCATGGAGTATAAAGACACACTCAACCTACCACAGACAGATTTTCCGATGAAAGCCAATCTGAATCAACGCGAGCCGGAAATGCTCGCAAAATGGGAACAGACCGGGCTCTACGCCAAGCTGGAACAGGCAGCCCCAAACAAGCCGAGCTATATCCTGCATGACGGCCCCCCCTACGCCAACGGTCACATACACATCGGTCACGCCCTGAACAAGACCCTCAAGGACATCGTACTCAAGGTCAAGCGCATGGAAGGGTTCCACGCCCCTTATGTGCCGGGCTGGGACTGCCACGGACTGCCGATCGAACTGCAGGTCGAGAAGAACCTGGGCTCAAAAAAACACCAGATCAGCAAGCTGGAGATGCGCCGGGAATGCCGTTCGTACGCGGCCAAATTCGTTGACATCCAGCGCGAAGAGTTTAAACGGCTCGGGATTCTCGGCGATTGGGAGAACCCTTACCTGACCATGAACTATGAGTACGAGGGGCTGACCGCGGCCGAACTTGCCCGCTTTGCCCACAACGGCGGACTGTACCGCGGCCGCAAGCCGGTGCACTGGTGTTCCTCCTGCGTAACCGCGCTGGCCGAAGCCGAGGTGGAATATGCCGACCACACTTCGCCGTCGATCTTCGTCCGTTTCGCGCTGCAGGATGATGTTTCGGCCGCTATCCCGGCCCTGGCCGGCAAGCAGGCCTATGTGGTGATCTGGACCACGACCCCCTGGACGATCCCGGCCAACCTGGCGGTGGCCATGCACCCGGAGTTCGACTATGTGGCGCTGGAAACTGAAAAAGGTGTGTTAATCGTCGCCGAAGGACTCAAGGATTCTTTCCTGGCAACCACCGGCCTCAGCGGCCAGGTCATCGCCACCTTCCAGGCCGGACTGCTGGAACGCAAGCGTTGCAAACACCCTTTTTATGATCGTGATTCGATCGTGCTGCTGGGCGAGCACGTCACGCTGGAAGCCGGCACCGGCTGCGTTCACACCGCTCCCGGGCATGGACAGGAAGACTACGAACTGGCCCTGAAGGAGGGATTGGAGATTTACAATCCGGTCGATAACCACGGCAAGTACCTCTCCACGGTCGAGTTTTTCGCAGGTCAGCAGGTATTTGCCGCCAACCAGAGCGTGATCGACAAGCTGACCGAAGTGGGAGCTCTGCTGCAGACATCCAAGATCAGCCACTCCTATCCGCACTGCTGGCGCTGCAAGAAACCGATCATCTTCCGCGCCACCGAGCAGTGGTTCATCAGCATGAAGACCAATGACCTGCGCGCAAAAGCGCTGGAAGCCATCGACCAGGTGCAGTGGATTCCGAAATGGGGACGTGAGCGCATCTACGGCATGATTGAAAACCGCCCCGACTGGTGTGTCTCGCGCCAGCGCTCCTGGGGTGTGCCGATCACCGCCTTCTCCTGCACCACCTGCGGCGAATATATCGCCGACGGAAACATAATGGATCATGTGGCGCAGATCTTTAAAAAGGAGAGTTCGGACGTCTGGTTCGACTGGAGCGCTGAAAAGCTGCTGCCCGAAGGCGCAGTCTGTCCAAAATGCGGCGCTTCGACCTTTGAAAAGGAGAACGACATCCTCGATGTCTGGTTTGATTCGGGCGTTTCCCACGCAGCAGTGCTTGAGCCGAATCCCGGGCTGCAATCCCCGGCGGACCTGTACCTGGAAGGGAGCGACCAGCACCGCGGCTGGTTCCATTCATCGCTTTTGGAGAGCGTCGGCACGCGCGGCACGGCCCCTTACAAGAGCGTCCTGACCCACGGCTTCGTGCTGGACGGCCAGGGGCGCAAGATGAGCAAGTCGGTTGGAAATGTCGTCGCGCCAGAGGACGTGATCAAGAAATTCGGCGCCGATATCCTGCGACTGTGGGTGGCTGCCATGGACTATCGCGACGACACCCGCATCTCCCAGGAGATCCTGACCCGCGTGGCGGAAGCCTACCGACGCATCCGCAACACCTGCCGCTACATCCTCGGCAATATCTCTGATTTTGCCCCGGAGACCCAGACCGTTGCATTTGCGGACATGCCGGAAATCGACCGTTGGGCGCTGCACCAGCTCGAACTGCTCAAAGAGCGGGTAATGACCGCCTATCAGGAACTGGAGTTCCACGTCATTTACCAGGACGTCAATGCCTTCTGCACGGTCGAGATGAGCGCCTTCTACCTGGATATCCTCAAGGACCGCATGTACACCAGCAAGGCCGATTCACTGCAGCGGCTGAGCGCCCAGACCGTGATGTACAACATCCTCGATACACTGGTGCGCATCATGGCGCCGGTGCTTTCCTTTACCTCGGATGAGGTCTGGCAGTACATGCCGGGCAGCCGCGAGGAGAGTGTCCACCTGGCGGAATTCCCCGCGCTCAATCCTGAATGGAAAGACGACCAGCTGGTCTCCCGCTGGGAACGGATCATCAAAGTGCGCTCGGACGTTTCCAAGGCGCTGGAACTGGCCCGGGTTTCCAAGACCATCGGCCATTCACTGGACGCCGCGGTCTACATCTCGGCCCAGCCCGAGCTTTTCGAATTTCTGCGTGAATACGAAAACGAGCTCTCCAGCATTTTCATCGTATCCAAGGTTGTACTGGCTGACGAACTGACCGGCGACTGCTGGTCCTCGGAAAACATCGAAGGACTCAAGATTCAGGTAAGCGCCGCGCCGGGAGACAAATGCGAGCGCTGCTGGTATTACAGCGAAGAACTTGGAACCGATGCGGCACACCCCGCCATCTGTCCCAAGTGTACTGCCGCGGTCGCATAGAAACCTGAACGGAGCGGATATGAACGTGGAAATACTGGCAAAAGACATGATGACACCCAGCGTGATCAACACTTCACCTGACGCGATCCTGATGGACGTGATCCAGCAGATGATTGACCACCGTTATTCCTGCATCATTGTAGTGGATAACCAGCGGCCGATCGGAATCATCACGGAACGGGACATCGTGCGCCTGATGGCGCAGTACATGACCAACAAGCCGCAATGCCCGGTCAGGGTGGTGGATGTGATGTCTGTGCCGGTTGCAACCATTACCGAGGATACCAGCCTGTTCGAGGCGCTGGTAATTTCCACGGCCCAGAAGATCCGCCACCTTCCGGTAGTAGATGAGACCGGACAGCTGCTTGGTCTTGTGACCCAATCCGACCTGGCCAAGGTCCACTTTCAGATTTTTGAAAAACAGCGCGAAATCATCGAGCATTCCGTAATTGAGAGGACCCAGGAGCTGCAAAAGGCCAATGAACAGCTCAAGTCGCTATCGATGCTGGACTCGCTGACCGCTCTCGGCAACCGCCGCGCGATGGAAGTCGATCTGGAACATACCCATTCACAGGCCATGCGCTACAACCGTTCATATTCGGTTGCACTGTTCGACATCGATTTCTTCAAGCTCTTCAACGACTCCTACGGACACAAGGCTGGCGATAACGCCCTCAGGACCGTCTCCGGCCACCTGTTGTCAAGCATCCGCAAATGCGACCGGCTCTACCGCTATGGAGGCGAGGAGATTCTGCTGCTGATGCCCGAGACGTCACTGTACGGGGCATTGATTCTGGCGGACCGTATCCTGGCCAGCTTTGCCGGACTGAACATACCGCACGAAAAAAGCAAGTTCGGGTTTCTGACCATGAGTTGCGGCGTAGCCTGCCAAGTGGAAGAGAACGGGTATGACTGCTGGGAAAGCCTGGTCGATCTGGCGGACCGCGGCCTGTATGCGTCCAAGAACAACGGCCGCAACAAGGTTACCATTATTCCACCCGAAGACGCTAACGACGACAGCGTCCCGAGATTGCACGGAAACCAACCATGAATAATCGCTACACACTGTTTGCCGCTATTTCCACGATTGGAATCATAATCGACCAGATCACCAAGGTCTACATCGACCGCAGCATGCAGCTGTTCGACTCGATTGCAATCATCGAAAACTTTTTCCATATTACCTATGTCCGTAACAAGGGAGCCGCTTTCAGTTTCCTTTCCAATGCATCCTGGAGATTGCCGTTCTTCATCACGGTTTCCATAATCGCAGCGCTGGTGATACTGATTGCCTTCCGAAAACTGCGCGACGACCAACGCCTGGCCCAGATATCGCTGGCCATGATCTTTTCCGGCGCTGTCGGCAACCTGATTGACCGGATACGGCTGGGCGAAGTGATCGACTTTCTGGATGCGCATTGGTACCGGCATCACTGGCCGGCCTTCAACGTGGCCGACTCGCTGATCTGCGTGGGGGTTTTTCTGCTGGCGATAGACATGCTGCTGGAGGAAAAACGCCTGAAAGCATCCTGCCCCAAATGAAAAGGCCCCGCCGGGATTTGATCCCGCGGGGCCACTGCTGCAAATATATTTCAACCACAATCATCCAATAAAATGCACCCCGCCTGCATAGACATCCCGAACAACCCCGCCTTGAACGATACGCTCCAGCAATCCTTTTTCTCCTGTACCGGATAATTCCACGACCTGAAAATCGGCTCGCATGCCGGCATGCAGAGAACCGTGGCTGCCGGATATTTTCAGGGCCGAAGCGGCGCCAATGGTGACCATGCGCAGCACATCCCGCTCCGAAAGTTCACCGGGGAAAGTCTCCAGCGCATAGCGCATCTCGTCCCACAGGGAAAGGGAGTCGTTGCTGGCCAGCGAATCTGTGCCCAGCACAAGCGGAATGCCAAGTTTCCTGAACAGCGCGACCGGTGCGCGCCCCACGTCCAGCTTGTCATTGCTGCGCGGACAGAGTGCAATGCTGACCCCGCGCTCCTTCAATATGCGGGCATCGGCAAGATTGACGTGGACGCAATGCACCGCCAGTGTATCCGGCGTCAGCAAGCCATGGCGGTCAAGCAGTTCCGTCGAACTGCAGTGAAGCGGATGAGTCAGATAGCGTTCCCAGTCCACAAAGGGGTAGAAGTCCCGGGCCAGGGGACCGCTGGAATCGAAGATGAAATCGGTCTCGGCCGCGGACTCGGAGAGATGGATTGTCAGCGGCAACCCTTGCGCCCGGGCCGCTATACTGATCGTTGACAGATGTTCCTCACCGATCGTATAGGGTGAATGAGGCGAAAGGCCGGACGCCATTGGACTGCCGGACGCCGATGCGGCAGCGGCTAACGCGCCGGACAGCTTGTCGTTGAATCGCCCCTGTTCCTGTCCCAGCACTTCGCAATAAAGCCGGCCGGTCAATCGGGATTCTCCGTATATCCCGGCCAGAGCCGTTTTGGTGACAATCTCGCCTACCGCTGTAGTGCCGGATTCAAGGCACATCCGTACCCCCTCCCTCAGCGAAGGAGGATAGTCGTCGGGAGTCAGGCCGCGGGCAATCTTGATCAGCTGGATGATCCAGTCCGTAAAGCTGCGCGGGTTGTAATCGATATTGGTTCGC